>JACOST010000020.1 GCA_016178705.1 Deltaproteobacteria bacterium
ACGCTGGTGCACAACATCGAGAAGATCGCGAACTACGCCGCGGCCTGAAGGCCGCGCCGCCGACAAAGCGGCGCGCTGGGTCAGCCCTCGCCACGTAACCCGAACTCACCGGAGGATGAGATCCGTGCTGCCACAATCGCCCGGGAAAGCATTTGCCAACCGCCACCGGGTTTTTCTACAAGCTCGTTAGGCCTTGAAGTCGGTCTCAGGGACGAACGCCGCAAGTGGCTGTTCTTGAGGGCGGGTCACACCGGCATGGTGGTGCTCCAGGAAGACAGGGGAACTTGGCCGAAGGAACACTTCGCTCTCACTGTTGAGGAAGTCGATATCGAAGCCGCCGCCACGGCCCTGCGGCAGCGAGGCGTTGTTGTCAACGGACCAGTGTACCACGAGTGGATACCGGCGAAGTCTGTTTACTTTTCCGATCCCGACGGCCACGACTTGGAACTCTGTGCTCCGATGAAGAAAGCATAACTTGGAAGCAGTGACCGCCATCGGCGCGCGCGCCTGAGCACGAGATCCCGCATGACAATCACGGTTGCTACATGCCAGTTCCCGGTGGACGCCGACATTCGGAGAAACCTAGCGTACGTGCTGCGCCAAATGCGCATTGCGAAGAGCCGGGGTGCGCATGTCGCGCACTTCCCGGAGTGTTCCCTCTCGGGATACGCCGGGTCGGACTTCGCGTCGTACAAGGAGTTCGATTGGAGCGTGCTCAAGGAATGCACCCCCAAAGTTCTTGCTCTCGCGCGGGAGTTGCGGCTCTGGGTCATCGTGGGGTCGACGCACCGACTCACGGCGCGGCACAAACCTCACAACAGTCTCTACATCGTGACCGACCGCGGCGAACTGCTCGATCGCTACGACAAGATGTTCTGCGCCGGAGATCGAGGCGGCAAGAGCGGCGACCTCGCCCACTACAGTTCGGGGAATCATTTCAGTGTGTTTTCGATCGCGGGTGTTCGCTGCGGTGCCTTGATCTGCCACGACTACCGCTATCCGGAGCTCTACCGCGAGTACAAGCGTCGCGGCGTTCAGCTCATGTTCCATTCGTACCACGCGGCCCACGTGGCTCCGGACCGCCTCAAGGCGATACGAGACGACGTCGGCGCTCGGTTGCACCGGATCAACAACGGCTCGACACTTCCAGAGATCACGATGCGCGCCGCGATGCACGCCGCCGCGTCGAACAACTATATGTGGATCAGTTGTAGCAACTCGTCCGCTCGCGAGAGCTGTTGGCCCGCGTTCTTCGTTCGCCCGGACGGTGTGATCACTGGCCGCCTGCGCCGGAACACGGCCGGCGTCTTGATCTCGACCGTCGATACGAAGGAACGATTCTATGACTCCACGGTCGCTTGGAGAGAGCGATCAATGCGCGGCGTCTTCCACAGCGGTGCGCTCGTGCGGGACAAGCGATCCGACGACCGGACCACCTTGTGAGTACCTCGTGAGTAAGGTGATTGGGCGGCACGACTCCGCACCAAACGGACCGCGTGCTCGCGTTGCACACACGGTGGAGCCACCCCGATCCTTGGCAATGGTTACCATCTCTGGTAACACTTCGCCGTGAGCAAGATACGGCGCGGTAACTATCTCTTCCTGAGTTGGAAGGGGGACCACAGCCCGCGCCATGTCCACGTCTACCGAAATGGGAAGTTGGTCGTGAAGTGGAACCTTGACGATCGTGTGCCGATGAAGGGGCGCCCGACCGCTCGAGTACTGCAACTCATCGCACAGTTGGAAACAGAGGGACGACTATGAAGATCCGCCGGGTCGCCGTGAACAATCGCAAAGCACAGATCGAGCTCACGACGAGCTCCGGAAGGGTCTTCCCGGTCCCGTATGCGAAGCTCGACCCGCGGCCTACTCCGAAGAACCGGATTCGCGAGGTGCATGTGGACAAAGAACTTGCGAGCGAAGCCGTCACCTACGTCCTGGAATCGGGGAATGAGGGTTCGGTGCACATCGATCACGCGCTCGACTACAACGAGGACCCGAGCTACCTCGCCGAGTTGCTGATTCATAAACTTACCGTGGAAGCTCGGCGGCGGGTGGACCGGGCGGGCCTCAGCCGTCGTGAACTCGCGCGTCGCCTCAGCACGTCCGTGCCGCAGTTGTACCGGCTGCTCGATCCAAGCAACACGCAGAAGAGCCTGGGCCAGTTGGTAGGACTTCTCCACCTACTCGACTGCGATGTGCAACTCGTGGTGAGCCCGCGGCGAGCGGCGTAGTCAGGGTAGGTTGCTACGGTCGATGATGACAATCATCGCCGCATCTCCTGGTCAATCGTCCACTGCAGGGCGTCGGCTGCCGACGCGTCGTTGGGGCGGCCGCGCTGGCGCAGCTCCGCTACGATCCTTGTGCGCACCTCAACCGAACGGTTCTGCCCCAGTTTGAACTTCACGCGGCGGTCCTTGATGTCGAGTCTGACCGCTACGATGTGCGCGATGGCGCCGCGATAGAGCGGATCATCCGGCGTGAGCGTCCGAAATCCTCCTTCCGGTTGGTAGCGGGCCAGCAACCTTGTTTGCTGCGCGGCCAGAGCGGCCGCGCCCTCCGATACCGTCGCCGCGCAATCGAAGATGACCGTACGGTGGTACGCCGTCGCCATGACCGCGTCCTCCGGATGGACCCAGTACGACGGAATCACGGCCAGCACCTCGTCGACCTCGAACACGCAGCGCGGGCGGGTCTTCAGATCGGCGTACTGTTCGTCGGCTCGGTTCACGTGCATCTCGATCACGTCGCCTTCGTACGCGAACGGATAGAGGCCGATACGAGGTAGACCGTCTTGACTCACCGTCACGAGCCGGCCCAACTCGCGCCCGCGCACAAAAGTGTCGACGGTCGCTGGTGGGATGTCAGCGTAGTAGTCGTAGTAGATCACCTGCCGGTCCTCCTTGCGCTCGGCGCGCGAGTTATCACACGATAGACTCGTCTCGTCGCATTGGAAAGACGGATTCACGCTTGTGTGCACGCACGGCAACGTGTGGAGCGCGCTCGCGGCGCGTGCTACGGCGTGGGTTCACTCGCGTGAAGGAGGAACGATGGAACAGCCCAAACCGATTGCACTCGTGTCCGGAGTCGGTCCCGGCACCGGCAGAGCGATCGTCCAGAGATTCGCCAGGGGCGGCTATCGCGTGGCGATGCTCGCTCGCAATCGCGAGCGTCTCGATGCGCTGGAGAAGGAGATTCCCAATGCGGTGGGCATCGTCTGCGATGTCGCCGATGAGAGCCAAGTCGAGGCGGCGGTCGCGGCGGTGCGCTCGACGTTGGGCGAACCATCGGTGCTGATCCACAACGCCGTCGGCGGATCATTCGGAAACTTTCTCGAGGTCGATCCGGCGATCCTCAATCAGAACTTCCAGGTCAACACGATGGGATTGCTGTATCTCGCGCGGCGTCTGGCACCGGCGATGATCGAAGCCGGCAAGGGCGCCATTGTCGCGACCGGCAATACGTCGGCGATCCGCGGCAAGGCGGCGTTCGCCGCCTTCGCGCCGACGAAAGCGGCCCAGCGAATTCTGGCGGAGTCGATGGCGCGCTTCCTCGGCCCCAAGGGAGTTCACGTCGCCTACGTGTTGATCGACGCGGTCATCGATCTCGAATGGACCCGCCGCTTTCAGAGCGACAAACCTGACGAGTTCTTTTGCAAGCCGGACGATATCGCCGCCGAGGTCTGGCATGTGGTGCATCAGGAGCGCTCGGCGTGGTCGTTCAATGTGGAGGTCCGCCCGTTCGGTGAAGTGTGGTAGAGGCGCTACGCGTGACTCAGGTTCGATGATTGATCTTGATGGCAGCCCCTTTCCGCCGCACGTCCGCGACGACTTCGACGAATGGTTTCGGGCACCGGTGCCGTTGGTCTCGCCCGATCCGCGCATCGAGGTGCGGCGTGCGCTACCGTCGGAGTTCGAGCGGATCTACGACCTGGTCGATGAAGCCTTCGGCTTCAAGCGCTCTCGAGCGCTGAACGACTGGGCCTACCGCCACAACCCGTACGGTGTGGCGCGCTGCTGGATCAGCGTGGAACGCGCGACGGGCAAATTCGTCGGGTCGGCAGTCAACTGGCTGTGGCCTCTTGCACACGGAATGCGCCCGCTGCCCGCGACGCAGGGCGGCGATGCCGCGGTTGCGCACGGATGGCAGCGCCGACAGATCCATGGACAGGCCGGGGAAATTCGCGAATCACACCCGTGGATGCGTTCCAATGTGTTCTATGGCTGGCCGAACGCGTCCACGGTTCAACGCATCCGCAAGGACAAGAAGGACCACCGATTGGTCGGTGTGGTGCCGAGGCGCGTCCTGCCGCTACGCACGGGCAAGTACCTCGCCGGTCGCGGATTGCCGCGGCCACTCGCCGCCGTCGGTGGGCGAATAGTGGACGGCCTCTTCGCGACGTGGTCCGCCGCGATCCTCGGCAAGCCCATCGATGGGCGCGTGGAGCAAGTGCGTCGGTTCGACAGCGCCTTCGATGACGTCACTCGGCGGTGCCTAGCTTTCAGCGGTTACTGGTGTCCGCATGATGCCGACTTCCTCAATTGGCGCTATTTCAGAGATCCCGCGCGCGAGCACGTTGCATTCGCGCTGACGGTGGGCGCGACGCTGAGCGGCTACGCAGTGGTGCGAGTGGACGGCGGGAAGGCGCTACTCATGGAGTTCGTCATTCCTCACGAGCAGCCGCGGGCCGCACACACGCTGCTGCTTCATGTGATCGAGTCCGCGGTTGATGCGGGTTGCTCGCACGTGGTGGTCACCGCCCCGTCGGCGTGGCGGCATTGGCGACTGCTGCGCTCCGCGGGGTTCGTGGCGCAGGGCTCGGGCCCGTTGATGTACGCCTTCTCGTGGCGTGACGACACGCCGGGCCTGCAGGCGTTTGACAACTGGCAATTTCTTGGAGGCGACCTCGACCCCTTCGTGATGTGAAATGGCGCCCTGCGTGCGTATGGCTGATCGCAGATGGCGTATGGTCCGAACGATCGATCTAATCCTTCGCTCGCAGACTGCGTTCGATCCAACGACGATAGATCTCCAGCGGCTGCGCGCCGGTAATCCAGCCATCGCGGCCTTCCATCCGAACGCACGGTACACCGTCGATGCCGAGAGCGACGGCTTCGTTGTGCTGATCGATGGTCTGCTGCAGCAACTCTGCGTCGGCCGAGCGAGCAAACGCATCGTCCGGCAACTCCGCCTCGCGCCAAATCGCTCGCAGTGTGGCGTCGTCGGTGATGTCGCGATTCTCGGCGAAATACGCGTGCAGCAGCCGATCGTGAACGCGATGAAACGCGTCGTCGCTGATCGTGGCCGCGGCCTTCGCGACGAGATGCGGCGGGATGCTGTGCGACGGCGGGCCAGCATCGCCCTCCCACACGCGGAACGTGCCGCCGTCCGGATCGCTCGCGGGACGCAACCACGATTGCGTGTAGGCCTTGAACTTCTCCAGCGTGCGATGTGGATCCGGCTGTGGACGCAACAGATAGCTGCGCCACTCGATCTGAATGCGGTCGCCAAACTCTTCCTGCAACCGCCGCACTCGCACGGTCCCGTTGTAGCACCACGGGCAGAGGTAGTCGGAGTTGACGATGAGACGAATCGGCTCCATGGCCCTAGCGACTATACCCGCTGCTGGTTCCGAGCAACTGGGGTTGGGATGCTGTTGACGCTGCGAGGCGCGTGGCGATAGATAGCAAACCCTGACGGCGGCAAGGCAAGGACCTATCTGTCCGCGAGGCGAGGAGAAGCAGCCACGATAGGCGACGCGGCCGACGAGGCTCCGCAGGATTTGCGCAACCAGCCAACTGCTGAGCCCGAAGTAACTCAGGACCTCCTCCGCGAGGCGTACGAGAACACCCGCACGCTCACACTCTGGGGCGCGGGCGCGTACATACTCTTTCTGCCGACGCCCTTTCTTCGGTTTCCGCTGCGAACGGCGGTGCTCTTGGCGGTGTTGCAACTGAGTGAGATCGCTTGCCTGCTGCTCATCCGTTTCGCGCAAAGCCAGGGGAAGATTCCGCTCCATCGTGCCAACGAGGCCTTGGCGGCGACGTTGGCCGTCCCGATGGTCGACCTGCTGATTCGCAGCTACGTGGCGTACACGCCCGATCGGGCCTATCTGGTCGCCCTGTATCTCATTGCCGTCGGGGTCTTCTGTTTATCGCGGATGTGGGTTGCGGTGCTGCTGGGAACCACCGTTGCAACCTGGTTGCCGCTGGTCTGGCTCCGCCCGGAGAGCCGGAGCATTGTCGAAACGATCCTGCCGCTCGCTGCGGGGTCCGTGGTTGGGTTGCTGGCGCGCAACGTCCGGATGGGAGCAGTGCGACGCGTAGAGCGGCTGCGCCAACGCGACGTCCGCCATCTGCACGAGGCGCGCGTGAACGAGGCTAAGTTTCGCGAAGAGGCCGGTGTCTCCGCCGCGCTGGCGCGAGTCGGTGCCGAGCTGATCGCCGCGCTCGACGAACCCGCGCTTTTGGATCGCCTGTGTCGGCTGACGACGGAAGTGCTCGCGTGCGACCTGAGCCACACCTACCTGCGGATCGGCAGCGAAGATGTGTTCATGCCCGTCTCCGTGTATGGCCACACGCGCGAACACGAAGAGATGATCCGTGCGCTCCGCCTCGCGCCGGACCTGAACCCCGGTCTGGCCTCCTTCCTCGAACGACTCGAACGCCAAGAGGTGGTCACGACGGATCTGTCGACGCAGCCCGGGGCGCTGGCCGAGCACGGCCGCCGGCACAACATCGTGCACCTGCTGCACGTCGCGCTGCGCCGCGGCGGTCGAGTCATCGGCTTTCACGCTGCCGGCTACTACGGCAACCACGAACCGTTCACCGCCGTACAAATCCGCATCGCCACTGGGCTCGCTCACCTCGCCTCGCTGGCGTTGGAGAACGCACGCTTGCTCAGCGAACTCGGCCGCGCCAGCCAGCTGAAGTCGGATTTCATGGCGACGATGTCGCACGAGCTGCGCACTCCTCTCAATGTCATCATCGGTTTCAGCGACCTGCTGCGCGGCGGCACGTTTGGCGCCCTGAGTCGCGACCAGTTGGGCGTCTTGGAGAGTATCGACAAGAGCACCCGCGACCTCCTGGAGCTGATCGTGGCCACGCTTGACCTCAGTCGTCTCGAGCGCGGCGAGGTCCCGCTCGACATCGGGGCTGTCGACCTCGGCGAGTTGGTCAACGAAGTGCATGACGAGAACGTCACGCTGTGGCAGCGTGCCGGGCGCGATTTCGCGGTGCACGTTCCGCCGACGCTGCCCGTGGTGCGTACCGATCGGATGAAACTCAAGGTCGTGCTCAAGAACCTCATCGGCAACGCGGCCAAGTTCACACCCGGGGGACGCATCGAAGTTGATGTGCAGGCACGTGCGGATGGCGTCGAGATCCGCGTCGTCGACACCGGCATCGGCATCGCTCCCGAGGTGATGCCCACCATCTTCGAGCCGTTTCGTCAGGGCGATGCTTCGGGTGTGCGCGCGCAGGACGGCGTGGGGTTAGGACTGTACATCGTCCGACGCCTGCTCGACATGATGGGCGGGACGGTCGACGTGGAGAGCACGGTGGGCGTGGGCTCGACCTTTCGAGTGCGGGTACCTTTTTCCGTCACGGGAGGGTTGAAGGCCAAGTCGTGACTTCGGACTGCTGCAGATGCTGAACTACCCCGGTTCACCGGAAGAACAGCAGAATCGCCAGCCCGGCTGCGATCCGATAGTAGCCGAAGCCGGTGAAGTCGTGGCTGCGCACGAAGTTGATGAAGACGCGTACCACGATCAGTGCGGCGATGAACGAGGTGACAAAGCCGACGGCGAGCGGCAGCGCGTCGCTGGCGACGAGGTCGTGGCGCGCCTTGAACAAGCTGTACAGACTCGCCGCAAATAGTGTGGGGATCGAGAGGTAGAACGAGAACTGGGTCGCGGCCGGTCTATCGATCCCCACAAGCATGGCACCGATGATGGTGGCGCCGGCGCGCGAGACACCGGGAATCAGTGACAACACTTGCGCCCCGCCAACGCCCAATGCCTGCATCCAGCCAGTGGCCTCGATCGCTTCCACGTCGAACTGCCACGCGCGGCGTTCGAGGGCGATGATGATCGCGCCGCCGACGATCAGCGTGATCGCCACTACCGTCGGACTGAAGAGATGTTCCTCGATGACGTGATGGAACAGAAAGCCGATGCCGGCGGCCGGGAGGAAGGCGAGCGCGACCTTGCCGAGAAGATCGCGTGCGGGCGCGTCCGAAGGAGCGCGCCGTACGAGGTCGAGCAGCGGTTGGTGGTAAAGCCACACGACAGCGAGAATCGCGCCGAGTTGGATGAAGATCTCAAACGTCGCTCGCGACGCCACGGGATAGTTCACCAGGTCGGAGGCGACGATCAGATGACCGGTCGACGAGATCGGAAGAAATTCAGTGATACCTTCAACGATGCCGAGAATCAAAGCCTTGAGAACGATCATGGAAGCGGTTTGTCTCCCTCCGGTTGCGCGGACGTGCTGCGCCGGTACGTGATTCACGGCGGGAACACAAGCCCGAGCGCGCGACGAAACGGCGAGGCCCATTGGTTGACCCCAGATCCGGAAATAGCATTGAAACCGCCGATGGACGCCGATGCACGCCGATACGAGATTTCAGCGAGGGCAGGAGCGATCCGCAACCCTCATCGAAAGACGTCTGGTGATCAAGCCCTGAGTTCTATCCAGATCCGTAGCTGCGTATATCGGTGTGAATCGGCCGGTTTCGTTTCTTCTTTCGGATTAAGGTTGGGAGGTGCAACGATATCCGCTAGCCGAGATCTCCGGACGGGCTAGCAAGCACGACCGTGTAGCCGTCCGGATCGCGCATCCAGCACTCCCGGTGTTTGGCTCGGGGATTCACGTGCGGCTCCTCGAGGATGTGGGCGCCAAGCGCGCGGGCGCGTGCTACCGCTGCGTCGAACGTCGCGGTCTCGAACCACAAGAGCACTTCGTAGCCGTGCGGTGCCGCGTCCGCGTCGCCCATGTTGGGGTGCTCGTGGTCATTCCAGTGGTGAAGCTGAAGTAACAGCTGCCCGTCTTTCAAGAGCATCTCGTACTCGGGTCCGCCGTGACCGCTCTCGCAGCCGAGAAGTTCCTGATACCAGCGACTGCTGACCTCAACGTCCCGCACCGTGATCAAGGGCTGAACTTGCATGTCCGTCTCCTTCCGGTCTCCACGGCTTCAAGACTGCCCGATGCGGCCGCCGAACGGCTTAGCGATGAGCCGCGCGTTCTTTTCGCGTCGACCTCCATCGCCGTGGTGGACGGCGCTCATAGAGTCGCTACTCCCAAGCTGGGGCTCGCAGCACTACCAAGAAAAGGTAGAGAGGCAAGAGTGTGCACACTGCGTTCGCGAAGAGTTCTGGCGCGAGATCACGCCACGGCATCAGATAGACGCTGTTTCGCAAATCAAAAGTGATATCGAGTAACCCGATGTAGAGAGCTGCACTGGCGGCGGCAATCGCCATGAAGAGACCCCATCTGCGCTTCCGGCCGATGCCGAGGGCACCAAGGCCAGCAGCGATGGCCGTCCACAAGCTGGAGGGAAGCTGAGCCACTTGGAGCTGACGCCCGCAGTCGGGGACGCCCTGGCTGAGACGCAGACCGCCGATGTACAGCGCCGAGTATACCGCCACGCCAATGGCAGAGAGCCATAGGAGGAATCGAGCGAGTCCGAGTGATTGTTCGTCTCCGGTCGTCACAAACTCACCTCCTGTCCTGCGCGAGCCCGCCGCGCCACGTACAGCTTTCAAGTGATGCACGCAACATCGGTCCGGCCGTCCTACGGATCGAGCGATCAGTCGCCATGCACCCGACATGATCCACGTTCTCTTCGCTGCGAACGTGACGACGGGTCATGGTCGGCTGCATCGCGGAGTTGTATGGCTCGCACTGGGATCTCCAAGCTTCGAGGCTCATGGCTCTGCCGTGCGTGTTGTCACTGAACGCCAAACCTTGAGTTCACTGTCGGACAATCGGACAGAGAACAAACCCTTCGGCGAAGCGTTCAAAAGGAGAACTCGGAGGTCGGCCTCGAACGCGGGCATGCGTTCGCCGAACAGGTGCGGCGCAGTCCCAGATGAAGAGAATTTCTCGGCAACGATGTCGTCGACAGACCGAACCAGCACTCGCTCATCGGGTACCACTACTCGCTCGGGACCGATGAATCCTGTTGCACGGAACACGTCGTCTTCGTCGTCTGGAGATGAATTGCGAATGCCTTGCCCAGCTCTGCGATCAGGGCCGAGATAGGACTTCCTGAGGTCGCCGATTTTCGCTTCCGGCGGCGCAGGATATCGCTGGCCCTCTGATGCCAGAACGTCTTGCCGGTAACCGGGATTGTCGACGTGCACCACGGCGCCACCAGGGTCCAGCATGGTCCGAACGGTGGCGAAGACCCTCGGCCGGTCCATCCAATGAAGTGATGCGGCGAACGTAACGACTCGGAACCGCCCTAAATCAGCCGGTAGCGCTTCAGCTCGCATCTCTACCCAGTGGACGTTCGCGACGTTGTGTTGCTGTGCGAGCCGCTGACCCTCCATCAGCATATCCGGATCCGCGTCGAGACCGACGACTTCATCGAACAGATGCGCAAGCCGGAGGGCGATCGTCCCCGGCCCGCATCCCACGTCAAGCAGCCGGCCGGTTCCATCCAGGGCCAGGGCCTCGGCCATCGTCTCGGCGAGGCGCGGTGCATACGGCAACCGTCCGCGCTCGTAGTAGGTGGCCGCACCGTCAAAGAGAGTCGGGTCCCACGTCCAAAGTTCGCTCACAGAAGATCGATCCCGCAGGCTTTGCCGTCGGTTGTTGCCGCCGCTCATCTGCGGCCGCGCGTGCAGCCTCGTCAATCCAGCGCGGCCCGCGGATCACCGGCGACCAAGCGACCATTCTCGACCCAGCGCCTGAGCCCCGGCGTGAAGCGCGTCGCGGCCTTCTCGTAGAGCGCGAGATCGTCCGCGGTCATCACGTCGCGCCAGCGGCCATTCGAACCCTTGAAGAAGAATCGATCGGCGCCGCCCTCAAAGATGTCGTTCGCGTGGGCGAGGAGCGTTGCACCTTCGCGCTTCATGACTTCGAACGTGGCGGCTTCGACGAGGCGCGGCCAAAGATCGCGCGGCGTCTCGATCGACAGGAACTCCGCGATGCGGCGCATCTCGCCGTCGAGATCGGCCTTCAAGTCGTTGTAATGAACGAGGAGGAGGTTCTCGCGCCGTCGCGCCTGCCAGTACGTCGCCTCGAGATCGAAGAACGAGACATCGGGATAACCGTCCTGAGCGCCCGGGAGCACCCCGCGCGTGAACCAGCGCCGCCAGAATTCGCGCGCGTCATCCGGGCAGCGCGGATACGGTCCCAACTCGGGCGCGGCGTTATCGAGCATCTCATACGCGGTCGGGGTGAACGCCGAGCAGTGATTGAAGAACGACATGCAGGCGTCGCGGGCGTCGCGGGCGACGTGGATGTAGCGGAGCTGCTCAAAGTACGGCAGGCCGTCGAACGGAAGGTGACTCTTGACGAACCGCCGGTGCGGCTGCGCCTCGATGAGGTCGCGCATGAACTCCACCGGCATCATGAAGCGGGCGTCGATCCAGGGCGAGATCTCCATCACGGGGCACGGCTCGGGCGACTGGAGGATGAGCAGGCTGACGATCCGCTGCATCCAGGTCGTGCCGCACTTCGAGTGCGTCGCAACGACGACGTCGCCGTTACGGGGCTGATAGGATTCCCAGCGCGTGCTGTCGTGCGCCCAGGTCTTGTAGATCTTCGGCTGATTTTGTCGCTCACTCATACGTGGTTCTTCCCTCGATGACCGGGTTGGTTAGCCCTGATGTGCCAAAAAATTTACCGCCGAGAACGCGGAGACCGCAGAGCGAGAGTCACCACGAGAGTATTCAAGCACTTTCGTTGACCTCATTGGCAATGGACTTGGGGCTGGCTCCTTCGTGGCCTCCCCATTCTCTGGCTCGGCGCTCTCGGCGTGCTCTGCGGTGAATCCGTTTTTGTCACATCAAGGTTAGACACCCACCTCACGCAGCTCGCCCGGCTTGATCTCGGTGAGGATGCGCTCAAGTTCTGGCACAAGAGGCCGGAGGAACTCGATCTTGTTGCGGCGTGCCACCAAGACAACGACGGCAATGTCGCGCCCAGCAACGGCCTGTTGGTACTTGATCCGTTGGTCGACGGTGACCAAGACCTCGAACTCCGATTCGGCCAACCCCAGGAGGGCTCCATTTTCCTTGCCGGCCCAACCCATTTCAGGAGCCGTGCGGACTTCATGGCCTCGAAGCTCCTGCCGCAGTCGCTTCGGCACACACTCGTCAAGCAGCAGTCGCACGCTGGATGAGGGAGTCTTTGGCGAGTTCTAGGACGGCAATCGCGTGCTCGCGGCTCACGGTGGGGAAGTCCCCCAGGAACTCGTCGAGCGAACCGCCCTCCTCGATATAATCCATGAGTGTCTGCACCGGCACGCGAGTCCCGGTGAACACCACCGCACCGCTCATGATGTTCATCGAGCTGCTGATCAGCGGGGAGGGTAGGGCCATCACATGCCTCCGAGGCGACTCGCACCATAGCGACTCGCGCGAGTGGTGTCTAACGTTGATCTGAAGAGAAGGATTTCTCGCGCAAAGACACAAGGGCGCAGAGCATGCAGGATTCAGATGCCGCATCTGGTGATCTCAGAACGGCATCGGGAAGGGAATTTTCTTCCGAATCTCTCCAGCGCGCTGCGGCGCCCCAACGGTATGCCGTTAGACGACCGCTGCCCCGAAGCAGAGCTACGACGCACGGCGCGTCTCCTTGCCCCGAATGGACAAGAGTTGCGTGTAGAAGGCGCCGACTCCGAGGAGCACACGGACCCAGTGCCAAGTTGCCCATGTCCCGAGCTCGCGTGAAACGTTCTCAGGTGCAACGCTTCGTGCGGCAAAGACAATGTTCCTCGGCGCATGGGCAGCGAAGTAGACAGCCACGACCAGGAGGGCGAGCACCGCGGAAGTCAGAGCCCACGCGCGAACGGAACCTCCGATGCGCCAGGTGACTACTGCGGAGAGGATCGCCGCAGCCGTCGCCGCGGCACCCAGAGGCACCATCAAGACGCCGATTCGATGCGCATGAGTGGCGAACCAAGCCAGAAAGGCTTCGGGTTCGAGCGACTGCCAGTATCCGACAAAGGCGACGGCGATGAGCAGCATCGCTCCCGCCAGTAGACCGAGAAGCACAACGGTCACGTCTTGGATGGTTCGTGTGAGCAATGTGTCACTCTTGCGGTGCGCATAACGGATGACCGTTGGGCGGCACGTTTGACGCTAGTCGCGCTCGCCGAACGAGACGCCTCCAGGCTCCTGACGGAGCCCGTCGTCAATTTCCACCCATGGTGCCTTGGAGCCGACCATGAAGTGCAGTTCGACCTTGCCCGAGGGGTCAGTGTCGAGGGTACCGAGCCGAAAGCCCAGAACTTCTGGCGTCGCGTCCTGGCGCTTGTAGATCGGCGAGCCACAGCAGCCGGCGAAGAAGCGATACACACCTGGGCTGGATTCCCAGCTACGAAGGAGTTCTCTTCCCGAGACGAAGATGAGCGAGGTGGCCTTCACGCCCGCCGTTGTGCCGAAACTTGATCCCGAGTGCTTGCGACATCGCCAGCAGTGACAGTAGGTGACGGGGCCGATGAGCCCTCCGCGAATCTCGTAGTGGATTCGCCCGCACGCGCACGAGCCTTTGAGCATATGAACTCCGCCTTCCTTGTGCCGCAACCGCTGCGGGTCACCCGCGGCGCCGCGACACACCGAACCGTTCACCTTTCGAACCTCTGCCACGATGGGATCTTCCCAGCGTGTGGTGTCGTGCGCCCACGTCTTGTAGATCTTCGGCTGCCCTCGCGGCTCATTCATGTACGCACCCTCGTTCCAGATGTCTTCCGAATCGCTCCACTGCGCTGTTCCGCCCAACGCGGGGGCGATGAGCCGCGCCTTGGCGTCGGTCCCCATCGGCATTGTTAGGCGGCAAGCAGAGTCTAGCGTCATCGGTCAGCCTTCAGGTCCTTCGGAACCTGCCACCACGATCCCTTGCGCTTCCGAACCATTCGCTGCAAGGCGAGCGCGTCGGGGCTGCTGACATCAAAGTCGACTTGTTCTGGAGGTAGCTCAGCAGCGTCACTTACCTGCTTCAGTTCCTCCACCAGCTTTGCTTGTGCTTCAGGTCTCATACGAGGGACGTCCTCAGGACGGTCCCGCCACGATCGCAAGTGCTTGTCCCAGAGGCGCGCGACGAGAGAATCTGCGTCCTTTGGGGGTGCGATTCCAAGGGACATGAGTCCGCTATCCTTGGCTTCACTGGGCAAGCTCAAGAAGCGTTCGTTGAGCATACAAAGCTCGACCTTGAGGTCTTGCCCCCATACGAAATCTTGATTGGTGCGGAGGAAGTTGGGAGCACACCGGGCATGGAGCCTGTCGGAAGAGACGAAGACCATGCAGAATGGCAGATAGAAGAGGTAGGCGATGTCGACACGATTAGAAGGCCGCGCACGAGAGATCATGCCGGCAGAGAGAGCAACCTGGAAGAAGATTTCTACCGTTAAGACAAACGACGCATACGGAGCGTAGTCAGGCAGGGGCGGTGAACCGGCATGCACCCAACGCGAGAGGATCATTGCCCGTTGCCGGGGTGAGGCGCGGAGAAAAAGCAGAGCAAGCTCGATCAGCGGCCGCGACTTGGTCGTGTCGCGCAACGCTGCGTCAGCCACCGCTTTTGCGTCCGCGAGGCTTTTTGAGGATTCCCCTCCGACCCCGATGGCGGCGAGACCTCTTCCGACCTCATCGAGAGGAAGGACCGAAAGTGAGTGGCGCCAGTCGCGGGAGAACTCACGCTCGACGTCAAGAAATTCCTCCGCTTGCCAGCGGGAGAATGCTTTGGATTCAGGCGGTTCGTCCCAGACCACTCCGGTGCGACCGCCTCCTTTAACCGGCCGTCCCCCGGCGATGGGTATTACACCGTTCATCGGAACGGGATCACCTGCTAGATTTGAGAGGGCGAGATTCACGTGAAACGCGCACGGCGTTCCGTGCATGTCTGGAAACTTGTCTGCAATGATGCGAACTTCGCGTTCGGGCGTGCGTGGGTCAACGACGGGTTTGTCAAGGTCGGCCAGCGTCTCGACGTAGAAGAAGGGCGCCACGACCGGCAGAAAGAAGTGGTCGAACCAGACTGACTCATCGACGCTGAGGGACTGAAGAAACGACTTGTCGAAGAGAGCGATGGGACCCATGGTAAGTGTTGGTGCCTAGCGGCTCAGGCATCAGCCGCGCGCATCTAGCGCCTTGGCTGGTGGTGGTTAGCCAGTTCCGCTCCACCCGGCAGCCTTCCGGTCGAGTTCCGCCAACAGATCGCGCAAGACTTCGCGAAGGCTGTCGGCCATGGTGACTTGCATGGCCCGCTCGATGAAAGTGGCCCGCGAGCCGCTGTACTCCGCGTCGGCGTCGGTGATGACACGCTCGAACTTGCGCTCGAACAGCGGCCGACCATCACGCTCGACGGTGATCTTCAGCGCAGTGATTCCCGCGACACGCGAGAACAGGAATCCAACGGCCTGCGAGCAGAATGCATCGATCTCGGACCGGACCACGACCTCATCAGGGGTCCGTGGCTCCTGCGATACGAGGGCAAACAGCTTCGACTGTACTAATTCCAAGACGATTCGGTCGCGAATGACCGACGGCGCATCACTCGCCCAGAAGGGGTCCGTCCGGCAGCCCGTCCAACGCGTTCCAGCAATCGATTCCCCGTAGTGCTCCGGCCGCCGGTCGACGGGCATCGCTACGGAGACATTGAGTGGATAGGTCTTTTGCGCCGAATACTGAGTCGAAGTCGGAGGAAAGGACAGCGAGGCCCCTGGAATTCTCACTGCGGCGCGGTTGCAAGCGACTACCGACAAGCATACCGTCACTGCACTCAGGGACGCGGCGAGTAGTGTTCGATAGCGGACTCCCTCGACAACTCCCATCTTCATGTGCGCTTCCGAATCTGGCTAACAAGAATTAGCCCGCGAGCCTGACCACCCGAGCTTCGCGGGGCATCCAATTCACCTTCCGCTTATCCGTTACTCTAGATCGCTTACGCCGTCCAGTTCTCTTGACCCAGCGTGGTGGCGCGTGGGACCGCGCGCTCTGTGCGGCCCGTTGCCAGACGCACGGCCGCGTGGTTTAGAAGGTCCCATGGCGCACCGCGACGAACCGTGGCTGATGCGCACCTACGCGGGTCACACCGATCCGCGCGCGGCCAACGCGTTGTTTCGCACGAATCTCTCCAAAGGGCAGACCGGATTGAGCGTGGCCTTCGATCTGCCGACGCAGACGGGTTACGACGCGGACGATCCGATGGCCGCCGGCGAGGTCGGCAAGGTCGGGGTGCCGATCGGACACATCGCCGACATGGACGCGCTCTTCGCCGGCATTCCGCTGGCCAAGACGAATACGTCGATGACTATCAACGCCACCGCCGCCTGGCTGCTCGCGCTCTACATCGCCGCGGCCGAGCGCCAGGGCGCTAACCCGCGCGAGCTGCGTGGTACGACGCAGAACGACATCCTGAAGGAGTACTTGTCGCGCGGCACGCACATCTTTCCGCCCGAGCCGTCGCTGCGGCTGACGGCGGATACCATCGAGTACACCGTGGTCAACATTCCGAAATGGAACCCGGTCAACATTTGCAGCTATCACTTGCAGGAAGCCGGCGCGACGCCGGTGCAGGAGTTGGCGTTCGCGTTGGTCAACGCGTTCGCGGTGCTCGATCGCGTGCAGAAGCGCCCGGGTGTTTCGATGTCCGACGTGGTCGGGCAGATCTCGTTCTTCGTCAACGCCGGCATTCGCTTCATCGAAGAGATGTGCAAGCTGAAGGCGTTCGTGCGCTTGTGGGACCGTTACATGGCCGAGCGCTACGGCGTGGCGGACGCCAAGAAGCGCCGCTTCCGCTACGGCGTGCAGGTCAACTCGCTCGGCCTCACCGCGCAGCAGCCGGAGAACAACGTGCAGCGCATCCTGCTTGAGATGCTGGCGGTGACGCTGTCGAAGGAAGCGCGCGCGCGCTCGGTGCAATTGCCGGCATGGAACGAGGCGCTCGGCTTGCCGCGCCCGTGGGATCAACAGTGGGCCCTACGCATGCAACAAGTGCTGGCGTACGAAACCGACGTGCTCGAATACGAAGACCTCTTCGAGGGATCGAACGTGATCGAGGCCAAGGTGAGTGAATTGATGGCGAGTGCCGACGCCGAACTGACCCGTGTCTTGCGCGTGGGTGACGCAGCCGAGGCGATCGAAGTGATGAAGCGCGCCTTGGTCGCCAGCCACGCGGCGCGCCAGCGTCAAATCGAGAGCGGTGAGCTGAGCGTCGTCGGCGTGAACACGTTCACCGAACACGAGCCCTCGCTGTTGGTCGCGGCTGAAGTGGAGAGCGTGCTGGTCGTCGATCCCGAAGCGGAGCGCAAGCAGATCGAGCGCCTCTGCGCGTTTCGCGCCGAGCGCAATGCCGCCGATGTGAGTGCGGCGCTCCGTGGACTCGAGGATGCCGCGCGTTCCGGCAGTAACGTCATGCCCGCATCGATTCGCGCGGCGCACGCTGGCGTCACCACCGGCGAATGGGCGGGCACGCTTCGCAAAGTGTTCGGTGAGTATCGGGCGCCGACGGGGTTGCAAGGTCTCGCCTTCAGCGGCGCCGGCGACTCGCTCGAAGCGGTTCGCCAACGCGTGAAGCAGGTGGCCGCGGCGATCGGTCATCCGTTGCGCTTGTTAGTGGCCAAGCCCGGACTCGACGGTCACTCCAACGGTGCCGAACAAGTGGCAGTACGCGCGAAGGAGGCCGGCTTCGAAGTGATCTATGACGGCATTCGCCTGACCCCCGAACAGATCGCCGAATCCGCGTTGCAAGAAGACGTCGATGCCGTCGGGATTTCGATCCACTCGGGTTCGCACATGACGTTGGTGCCGCGCGTGGTGGAGTTGTTGCGCGCGAAAGGGCTCGGCGACGTGCCGGTGTTCGTCGGTGGCGTTATTCCAGAGAGCGATCAACCGAAGCTGCGTAGCGCCGGTGTCGCCCGCGTGTACACGCCCGGACAAGCGACGTTGACGGTCATCGTTGGCGACATTGCCGAGATGATCGCGGAACGTCGCCGCGCGGCGTAGCAGCCGACTGACTGGAGAGGGTAAGCTCATGAAGGGTATTCAGTTCATCGTATGGATGTTCGCCATTCAGTTGACCGCGCAGTTCACGGCGCTGGCGCCGGCGTTGGCGCACCGCGAGCGACCGATCGAGTCGCCGGTGCGGCCGGGTTCGATCCCGGCCATCGATCGGGTGAATCCAAATCACCTCGTCGTTTGCAAGCCGTCGTCGCAGCCGACGCAGGCGCAGCTCGTCTCGATTCAAGCACGCCTGGCAACCGCGACCGGCGAGGCGCTGCTGCAAGCGCAGAAGGACGAAGCTGCGTGGCATCGCAACACGGCGCTGTTCGCGCAGTGCTGCTTCGACAACATTCAAGACGCGGTGAATGCCGCCGGCGACAACACCGACATCCTCATCATGCCCGGCATCTATCGCGAAGAGCCCAGCCGGGCCGCGCCTAGCAGTAGCGAGGGAGACCTCGAAAACGGGGCGTACTCGTACGAGTATCACGTGGCCCATCCCAACGACGCCAATCTCATCGCGATCCTCGGCAAGAAGAACATCACGCTCGAAGGCACCGGCGGGCGGCCGGACGATGTGCTGATCGATGCCGGCTTCGTCAAGGACGTCGGTATCCGCTGCGACCGCTGCGAGGGCTTCGTCGCGCGCAACTTCTGGCAGCGGAACGCCAACGAGCATGGCGTCTACACCGTCGACTCCGACGGCTACCTCTACGATCACGTGCTCGGCTCGTTCAACCGCGAGTACCAACTGTTCGGCTTCGCTTCCGACAACGGCTTGATGACCGATTGCGAAGCGAGCGGGGGCGGCGACTCCGGTTTCTACATCGGTGGCGCACCGGTGACCCCGGGCCGCTTCAGTCAGACCATCAGAAACTCGAGGATGTTTCACAACGTGCTCGGCTTCTCCGGCACCCAAGGTAGCTCGGTGCTGATCACCGGCTGCGATGTCTACGACAACGCCATCGGGATCTCGTTCAACTCGCAGAACGATCACCCCAACTTTCCGCAGGGCCATAGCGTGGTCGAGCACAACGATATCCACGACAACAACTTCGATATCTATGCGGCGACCTCCGACGTGCCGCCGATCGGCGAGGCGTACGATTTTTTCCGCAATCCCGTCGGCACCGGGCTGTGGATCATCGGCGGCGAAGACAACATCGTGCGCAACAACCGCGTCTACAACAACAGCCGCTTCGGTATGATCCTGGCCGGCAACGCGCTGGAGATGCCGCTGCCGGCAGAAGTTCACCGCAACCAGTTCGTCAACAACCTGATGGGCACAGCGGCGGGCGCCGGTGCCGGCCCCAATGCGACGGCGTTTCCGCCGGATTCCACCGGATACAAGCCCGGTGGCAGCGACTTCTTCTGGGATCGCACCGGGGACGACAACTGCTGGGGGCCGAACAGTCAGATGAAGACCGATCCAGTTTCGCTTCCTGGTCCGTGCCCGGCTCCCAATCATGGAGCCGTCGTCACGCCGCCCCAGAAGCAGTTGGAGGTGATCCTGAACTGCCTGTGGGCCGAGATCCCGGACACGCATCCGACGCAGTACCACACCGCCGACACCTACTATCCGTGTCCGTGGGGCCAGGTGAACTTGGCGCCATACGTGAGCAGCGCGCAGTTGGTGTGTGGCAACGGAACCATCGATATCGCCGAGGATTGCGATCCTGGAAATGGCAGCGCGAATCTCGGCGGGCAATCGTGTGCCTCGCTGAGTCACGGCACCGGAACGCTCAAGTGCGATACTCACTGCCAATGGGACTTCAGTAGCTGCAGCGTGACCGGTCCGCTGCCGACCGCGACGCCGCGCAACGGCTGCCCGGGCGGTGCGGCGGTGCCGACGGCGTCCGCGACGCCGATTGTACCGACGGCGACGAACACCGCGACCAAGACCGTGGCAGCAACCTCAACACCGACACCGGTGGCGGTGGCGGCGACGGCGACGCCGATCAACGAAAGTGGCGGCTGCGCGATCGGAGCGGGAACTTCGCACGGGGTCAGCGCGACGGGCGCGCTTTGGCTTGGGCCGAGCCTGCTGATGTGGCTGCGGCAGCGGGTGCGGCGGCGCCAGCCGCCGCGGGCTTGAGTGTTTGCAACGCGGCGGCACGGCTGGCGTACTCACTCGCGCGCGGTGCGTCGCTGCTTTTGAGCAAGGTGCTCAGGCGCGTCAGCGCCGCGCGCTGAGCGGCGACATCTCCCGTTCGTTCGGCCAGCGCCAGCGCGTGCACGTACGCAGCCCGGGCTGGTTCAACGCGTGCGAGCCGAGCGTTCACGTCGCCGAGGTCGCGCCACAACCGTGCCTGGCCAACGAGATCATTCAATGGCTCGTTGGTCGTCAGCGCCTTGGTGTAGCTCTCCGCGGCGGGATCGAGTTGGCCGAGCGCTACCTGCAGTGCCGCCATGCAGCGCAGCGAGCGGACCTGCCCAGCGCGATTGCGGCCGCGCACGTCGAGATCGAGTGCGCGCGTGAACAGCTCTTGCGCCTGTTGCGGATGCTGCGAGCGCTGTTCGAGCCGACCCAGGCTGCGCAGCGCAACGGCTTGCCGCGCCGACTTTCGGGCCTCTTGGTATCCCGCCAACGCCTGTTGGTAGGCCGCACGGGCTTGGTCGAGTCTGCCGAGCGAAGCTTCGAGATGGCCGACGTTGAGAGCGACGTCAGCGTCGCCCGCCGCATCATGACGTTGCTGGAAGATGGTGAGCGCGTCGCTGTAGGCGCGGCGCGCGACATCGGGACGCTTCGCGGCGCGTTCGACCGCCCCGATGCGCAGCAGGGCCTGCGCCTGGCCGGCGGAGTCCAAGAGTTGCCGATAGACCGACTGGGCGCGGGTGTAGGCGTCGCGTGCTGGTTGCAGATGGTGGAGCGCGCGTTCGCTGTCGCCGAGTGTCAGCAACGCCTCCGCCTCGCGCGCGCGATCGTGGAGTTCGTTGTACAGGATCGCGGCTTGCGCATAGGCGTCGCGCGCCGATTGCCAGCGGTGCAGTGCGCGTTCGTACTCACCGAGGGTGACGAGCACGAGGCTTTGACCGGCGCGATTCCCGAGTTCGCGTTGCAAGGCGAGCGCTTTCGCTAACGCGTCGCGCGCGCGTGCCGGATCAAGGCGCATGCGCTCGACCTCGGCGCTGCTGACCCACGCCTCGGCTTCGCCGGCGCGATCGTGCAGGTCGCGGTAGAGTGGGATCGCTAGGGCGTACAGTTCGATCGCTCGGTCCGGCTGATTGAGCGCGCGCTCGAGGTCGGCGTGGGCGAGCAGGACGGTAATCTGGCCGGGGCGATCGTTGGCGCGGCGATAGGCTTCGAGTGCATCGACGTAGGCGCGGCGAGCTTCGTCGGGGTGCGCGAGCGCGCGGGCCTGCTTGGCCTGCTCGACGAGCGTGCCAGCGCTGGCGCCCGAGGCACTCGCAGCCGCAGGGGTGCTGTCGCTGTTCGTCGCACCAATGTCGCCGATCCCACTGTCGCGCAGTGCCCCGCGCATCTGGAACACCAGCGCGCAGAGTGCGGCGGCACCGATGATCTGTAAGAGGCGCGATCGCACACCCAACGCCCAGGTCAGCGCGAATGCGAAGGACGCTGGAATCAGGCCGAGGAACAGCACCACCGCGCTCTCGACCGGCAGCACCGCGCGCACCTGAGCCGCGCTCATCAACAGCAGCGCGCGAAAACTGAGGCCGACCACTGCGAAGACGAACACCATCACGACGAGCGAGCGGAGCAGCGGCCAGAGACGACTCGGCGATCGCGGTGCCGCCGCGGGCTCGGCAAGATCCGGCTCGACTCGGCCCGGCAGCGCGTCGGCTTCGCGCAACGCGACGAGTCCCATGGTGTAGCTGTCGATCGTGCGGCAGTCCCCGATAACCGGCGGCAGCAGCGGATTGCTGATCCGATAGCGGTTCGCGCCGCCGGCATCGAGATCGGCCGTTTCGTACAAGGGCGCCGCGCGGCGGAAGTGCTGCTCCGCAAGTTCACGATTGCTGCCGGCGTATAGTTCGCCGAGTTTGAAGCGAGCGTCGGCTTGCCCGCGCGGGTTGCCGACGCGCTTGTACAAGCCGGCGGCGGTCAGATAGGCCTGGCTCGACGGACCTTCCTGCCCGAGTTGGCGCGCGGCGTCGCCGAGGTTGACGAGCGCGGCGGCCTCACCGGCTTGATCGCCGGCGCGACGGTACATTTCTCGGGCGCGCGCGTAGGCGGCATGGGCTTCAGTGTGGCGATCGAGCGTGCGTTCGAACTCTCCGAGGGCTATCAACGTTTCGGCTTCGCGCTGCGTCTCGCCACTTGCGCGGTAAAGCTGGCACGCGTTTGCAAAGGCCAGGCGCGCCTCGTCGGCGTGCCCGTGTGTGCGTTCGATGTCCGCCCAGCCGCGGACGATGGCGACTTGGTCCGCCGCCAACTGGGATCGTTCGCACAGCGCCACCGCCTGGTCGTAGAGCTTGCGCGCTTCGACGATGTCGCCCGTGGAAGCGATCCGAGTGGCCTCGACCACAAGGCCGTTGACTTCAGGATCACTCAGCTTGGATGCCGGCGGGGCGTCGCTCGGCTCGTCGTGGTCTGTCACCGCGCTGCGCCTCGGTGTATCCAGGCGATCACTGTCATTTCATGCCCGAGACCCAATAGAACTTCCGCTCCATTCGCAGCCTATGCAACAAATGCTCGGTCATTTCTAGCCGGATGTGTCTGGCGTCGGCGAGTCCGCGCGCGCTACGATTGCAAGCGAGGTCATGGCTCCGGGTCATTAGCCGGCCCGGTGAAGCGGGGCAGGCAGCCTAATTTGACGCTTCTAGGTGAAGGTAGTACAGCCGCGATCATCCGCTCGGCAACATACCAGGAGGTCGGATGCGTAATCCACGAGATTTCGGAAAGCCGCTGGCTATTGGCGCGCCCAAGCCAGTGATGGATATTCCCATCAAGCCGTCGCGCTGCATCCACTTCTTCGATCCCAGCAATCCAAAAATGGCGGCCAAGCTGCCGGAACTGGCGAAGCAAACTGACATCTTGCTCGGCAACCTCGAGGACGCGATTCCCGCCGACAAGAAGCTCGACGCGCGCGAAGGTTTGGTGAGTATCGGCCGTGCGGTCGATCTGGGCGAGACGCCACTGTGGACCCGCGTGAATAGTCTCGACAGCCCCTGGTGCCTCGACGATATCACGCGCTTGGTGGCGGAGATCGGTAACCGACTTGACGTGGTGATGATTCCGAAGGTCGAAGGCCCGTGGGATATTCACTTCGTCGATCGACTGCTCGCGCAACTCGAAGGCAAGCACAAGGTGCAGCGCCCGATCCTGGTCCATGCGATTTTAGAGACCGCGCTCGGTGTGACCAACGTCGAAGAGATCTGTGCGGCGAGTCCGCGCGTGCAAGGCATCAGCTTCGGCCCGGCGGATCTCGCCGCGTCGCGGCGGATGAAGACGACGCGCGTGGGCGGCGGACATCCTGCGTACCTGGTGCGCACCGATCCGAATCCGAAAGATCCGCAGGCTCCGCGCGCCGTGGCTCAGCAAGACCCCTGGCACTATTCGATTGCGCGGATGGTCGATGCCTGTGCTGCAACCGGCGCCCTGCCGTTCTACGGACCGTTCGGCGACATCGCCGATTCGCTGGGATGTGAAGATCAATTTCGCGCCGCCTTTCTGCTTGGCTGTGTCGGGGCGTGGTCGCTGCACCCCAGTCAGATCACGATCGCGAAGAAGGTGTTCAGCCCGCCGCCGGAGGAAGTCGCGTTCGCCAAGCGCGTGCTCGAAGCGATGCCCGACGGTCGCGGCGTGCAGATGATCGACGGCAAGATGCAAGACGATGCCACTTGGAAGCAGTGCAAGGTGATGGTCAACCTCGCCACACTACTCGCCGCGAAGGATCCGGAGCTGAAGCAAGCGTATGGACTGTGATGCTGCGGCGCCTGCATGGTGGCACCGGCTTCCATCCGGTGCGCACAGGCCAGACGCCTGTGCCACCGGAAGGTGAAATGTCATGAGCGTCCGGTTTGCCAATGTGAAGGGAAGGGCGGCGGTCGTACTCGAAAACCGTATCGTCGATGTTGAGCGCGCGTCGAGTGGACGCTTCGCTGCCGACGCGATGGTGGCGATTCAGCAGTGGGGCACGTTCATCGAGTGGGCGCGAGGCCTGAAGCCCAGCGATGCGACCGAAGCGCTGAACGAGAGCGAGCTCGCCCCGCCGGTGCCCCGGCCCGCCAAGGTGTTTGCGATTGGGATGAATTACCGTGCCCACGCCACCGAAGCCGGGATGGACATCCCACAGTCGCCAGTGGTGTTCACGAAATTTCCAAATTGTCTGGTAGGCCCGCGGGCAGATGTCGAGTTGTCTTCCGCGTTCGTCGATTGGGAAGTCGAACTGGTGGTCGTGATAGGTCGCCGCGGCCGCCGCATTCCCGAAGCACGGGCGCTCGACTACGTCGCCGGCTACACCGCCGGGCAAGACATCTCCGATCGCAAGCTGCAGTTCGCGGACAAGCCCCCGCAGTTCTCAATGGGGAAGTCGGCCGACACGTTCGGTCCGATCGGGCCGGTATTGGTCACACTCGATGCGTTCAAGAATCCGAACGACCTGGCGTTGACGTGCGACGTTGCGGGCGAGCGCATGCAAGCCGCGCGCACCAGCGACATGATTTTCTCGGTGCCGCAACTGATCGCCTTCCTGTCGAGTCTGTGTACGCTCGAACCCGGCGACCTGATCTTCACCGGGACACCGAGTGGAGTCGGGTCCACGCGGACGCCGCGTCGCTATCTGAAGGAAGACGAAGTCATCACGAGCACGATCGAAGGTATTGGGACGCTGGTCAACCGCTGCGTTGCCGCGCCGCGCTGAAGCGTCTGAATCGAGGTTTATGGTGAACACTGCGCTGGAGAATTGGGTCAAGGAAGTCGCCGACCACACCAAGCCTGCGAAGGTCCGCTGGGTCGACGGGTCGCAGACGGAAAATGATCGGCTGATTGCCGAAATGGTGGACGGCAAAGTGCTGCAGCCGCTCAATCAGCAGAAGTACCCGAACTGCTACCTGCATCGCAGTGACCCGAGCGACGTCGCGCGCACGGAGCATTTGACGTTCATCTGCTCTGAGAAACAGGAAGACGCGGGGCCAACCAACAACTGGATGGCGCCGCGCGAAGCGAAGGAGAAAATCGGCGCGCTCTTCCAG
The DNA here is from genome assembly GCA_016178705.1 of Deltaproteobacteria bacterium. Lineage (NCBI taxonomy): Bacteria > Pseudomonadati > Myxococcota > Myxococcia > Deltaproteobacteria bacterium. The sequence continues at coordinate 25,328 of JACOST010000020.1, forward strand.
GGATCGATGCGCGGCCGCACCATGTACGTGATTCCGTACGTGATGGGTCCGCTCGGTTCGCCGTCCAGCAAGGTCGGCATCGAGATCACCGATAGCGCGTATGTGGTCGCCAATATGCGCATCATGACGCGCATGGGCGAGCCCGCGCTCAAGCAGCTCGGCGGCAGCGACGAATTCGTCAAAGGCTTGCACTCGCTCGGTGACCTCAGCCCTGATCGTCGCTTCATTGCGCACTTCCCCGAAGACAAAGCGATCTGGAGCGTCGGCTCCGGCTACGGCGGTAACGCGCTGCTCGGCAAGAAGTGCTTCGCATTGCGCATCGCCAGCGTGCAAGCGCGCGAGGAAGATTGGCTCGCCGAGCACATGCTGATTCTCGGTCTCGAGAGCCCTGAAGGAGAGACCCACTACATTGCGGCGGCATTTCCGAGCGCCTGCGGTAAGACCAATCTCGCCATGCTGATTCCGCCCGCATCGCAGAAGGGATGGAAGGTGTGGACGGTCGGTGACGATATCGCGTGGCTGCGGCCGGGCCCCGACGGTCGGCTGTGGGCGATCAATCCAGAGGCGGGGTTCTTCGGCGTCGCACCGGGTACGTCGTCGAAGACCAATCGAAACGCGATGGAGAGCCTGCGCGCGAACTCGATCTTCACCAACGTCGCTGTGACCGATGATAACTGTCCGTGGTGGGAAGGCTTCGATGGCGAAGTGCCGGAGCGGCTCACCGACTGGCGCGGGCATCCCTGGCAGAAAGGTTCCGCCGAGAAGGCGGCGCATCCGAATTCGCGCTTCACCGCCCCGGCGAGCCAGTGCCCGTCGATCTCACCGAAGTTCAACGACCCGCAGGGTGTGCCGATCTCGGCGTTCATCTTCGGCGGCCGGCGCGCGCGGACGGCGCCGCTGGTGTTCGAGTCGTTCGATTGGAACCACGGCGTCTTTGTCGGCGCGTCGGTGGCGTCGGAAACCACCGCGGCGGCAACCGGCGCGGTCGGCGTGGTGCGGCGCGATCCGATGGCGATGCTGCCGTTCTGCGGGTACAACATGGGCAGCTACTGGGGTCACTGGCTGCACATGGGTACCGTGGTGAAGCAGCCGCCCAAAATTTTTCACGTCAATTGGTTCCGCCAGGATGCGGCCGGCAAATTTATCTGGCCGGGCTTCGGCGAGAACATGCGCGCGCTGCGCTGGATCGTCGATCGCTGCAAAGGGAAGGGCGGCGCCGTCGAGTCAGCGATCGGCAATCTGCCGGCGAAGGGTGCGATCGACATCGATGGCATCAACGTCGACGAGCAGACCATGGCCGAGCTGCTGTCGGTGTCGCGCGACGATTGGCGTCCGGAGACCGAAAGCCTCGCCGAGTTTTTCGGCAAGTTCGGCAGCCGCTTGCCACGCGAGATCGATCAGCAGCGCAACGCGCTAGCTAGGCGATTGGGCTAGGCGGCGCGTCCGGCGCCGGAGCATGTGTTGACAAGCGCGTAGAGAGAGCTGAGTTGGGAGGAGCGCGCGTGAGAGCGTCGAGTGGCCGCCACTCAAGTTGCGGCTACTTCCTAACCACCAAGCGATCTTTCGTGACCGACACAATCGCCAGACGTCGCGCTGGCCATGAGGGTTGCAGCCCGTGCATCGCGAGCATATTGTCGCCTTCGAGTTTCCATGTTCCGCTGCGCTCCTCGCGGCGATCGGTCGGACCGGGGACGTTTTCGCGCAACGTACCGTCGGGCTTCAGTTCAAAGGACGCCCGCCCGCGAGCGCGCGGAAATTGGAACGTCGCCGGACGAAAGACCTTCTCGGTGTCCGTATCCTCCTCGTGCGAATGCACCCAATGCTGGTGCAATAGGTCGGGGCTCAGCTTCATTGATCGGGACCACTTTCCGACATGTGGCGCTCAACTGACGATGGAACTGCGAGGCCCTTCAAGCGTTGCCTCCATCCGGACCACTTGTCCTTTGGTAAACATGAACATCGCGTCATCATCGACGTAGTCCATGTAGTTCATGAACATATCACCGTTCGGGTCGTTGTGGCACGAGATGTGGGGAACCTTCGGCTTGCCGAAGTTCGGCGTTGCCGCATTGGGAGTGTCGGCAACGAAGTCACTGCCGGTACAGTCTTCCGTATCGCCCCAAATGTGGCGCAGATTGAGCCAATGTCCGATCTCATGAGTCGCCGTGCGACCCAAATTGAATGGTGCGGCTGCGGTGCCCTTGGTGCCGAAGGCCGTATTGAGAATCACGACGCCGTCAGTCTTGGGAGGACCACCCGGGAACTGTGCGTAGCCCAGCAGTCCACCTCCCAAGCTGCAGACCCAGAGATTGAGGTACTTGTCAGAGGGCCAAGGGGGGGCACCACCGGTGGATTTAGACTTCACCCCATCGTCGTCGCTGAACGAAGTGCGGTTGGTCTTCGTGCGGGTGATGCCCGAGGTCTTCTTGCCCTGAGGATCCTTCGAGGCCAGCACGAACTGCACGTTCGAGTCGGCGACCAGCGCCGTCCAGACGGCTGGGACCTTCGTGCGGTCGGGGTTCGTCGCGCGGTAGTCCTTGTTTAGTACCCCGATTTGGCTCTTGATCTGTGCCGCGGAGATGTTCTCTGACGCGGCATTGTGAACCACGTGGACGACCACTGGAATAGTAACCGGTCCAACTATTCCACGCGTCACGCCTTCGACCAAGCGCCGCGTGGTCATATGCTCGAGAGCAATCTGTTTCTGTCGAAAGCTCGCATACGTCTCCAGTAGCCGCTGATGAACCTGCATGGTTCCACACATGCGCCGCCGAGGCTTCACCGGTTTCTTCATGCGTCGTGCTCCTTCCTTTGGTTGTGATGCGCCTACGGACCAAGTGGATCGGGCTTCGCGATTAGCACACAAATTGGGAATGTGACAATGGGTTGTGTCAAGGATACCTCTTCGAGCATTGCTCCCGGCGAGATCAGCGCGTTGTGCGCTGCCGGCGGTTGCCGAAGGGGCGCCGTCAGGCCGAGTGCGTTCGGGTGTGGTCAGGTGTTAGCGCGCGCCGTTGAATCTTGCCGTTGCGCGTGCGCGGAAACTCATCGACGAAGTAGATGATCTTGGGCGCCTTGTATGATGCGAGGTGTTCGCGACCATACGCAAGCAGCGCGTCGGCGCTGATGGTGCTGCCCGGTCGTCGAATGACGTAGGCGGCGACAAGCACTTTGTCGGGTGTGACTTCTTCACCGACGGCGGCTGCGTCGGCGACATCGGGATGATCCTTCAGTACGCGTTCGATCTCGTGCGGCGAGACGCGGTAGCCGAACGAATTGATGAGGTCGTCCTTGCGGCCGAGGAACCAGATGTACCCGTCGGCATCGCGGCGCGCGTAGTCGCCGGTGAGGAACCAATCGTCACGGAAGTGCGCAGCGGTCTCTTCGGGTTGATTCCAGTACCGCAACATCAGGTCCGGATCGTCCTTCGGAATACAGAGCATGCCTTCCTCGCCGACGCCGACTTCGTCGAGCGTGTTCGGATCGAGCAGCTTCACGCTATGACCCGGCTGCGCGAATCCGGCGGAGCCGGGCCGGATCGGGCGGCTCTTGGTCTGGCACAAGTAGTACGAGCACTCGGTCATGCCGAGCCCTTCGTAGATGTCGAGGCCGAAGCGGTTACGCCACGCGGCCAGCACTTCGTCGGAGAGATGTTCGCCGGCGCTCATGCAATGGCGCAGCGCGGGGACATCGGCGCGGCTGAAGTGGGTTTTCTGAATGATATGGCGATACAACGTCGGCACGCCGATGAAGATCGTGGCGCCGTGCTTGGCGATCAGTCGCGGCCACACCGAGCCATCGGGGCTGCCTTCGTGGAGAATCGCGGTGTGGCCGCGATAGAGCGGGTCCATCAGGCCGGTGCCGAGCACGTAGGTCCAGTTGAACTTGCCCGAGTGCAACACGCGATCGCCGGTGGGTTGAAAATCGAACCAGTATTCTGATGATGGCTGGCGACCGAGCAAGGCGCGATGCGCGTGCAGCACACCTTTGGGATAGCCAGTAGTGCCGGAGGTGTAGACGAGATACGCGGGATCTTCCGCGCGCGTTGGGTGCGCATCGCCCCAGCGCTGAATCGCGGCGAGCGCACGATCGAAATCGACTACGGTGATGCGGTCAGACGTGGCACGATCGCCGGTGCCGATCAGAATCACATAGGCAATGCTGCCAAGCCGCTCGAAGGTGCCCTGCATCGCATTCCACGTTGCGCGGTCGGTCACCACCACTTGGGCGCCCGAGTCGCTGGCGAGAAATTGAATCTCGTCGGTTGTCAGTAGCGGCGACGTCGGGACCGGAATGGCGCCGCGCTTCAGCGCGCCGAGGAAGACCGTCGGATACTCGATGCAGTTCGGCAGACGAATCAGTACACGCGCTCCGGCGGCGACTCCGATGTCGCGCAGGAGTTGCGCGAAGCGGCTGGTGGCGTCGGCGAGCTCGCGAAACGTCGCCCGACGCACACCGATGGCGTCGTCATCGACGATCACCGCAAGCCGGTTCTCCCGCGCTGTACCGACATGCGCATCGCTGCACGCCACACCGATGTTGAAGTACTCGGGGATGTTCCAGATCCAAGGCGGGAAGCTCATCGCGGCCGGTACCATGCCAATTCCGAGCGCGAGTCGCCAGTGCGGATTCGCTTATGGCTGATCGCGGATTGCTTATCGTCGGGTGGGGCGATTGTGCTATCGAGTGTCCAAGGAATGCGAGGAGGCCAAGGCGTGGCAAGCAGCGACAATAGGCGGGATAGTCCACTCGGTCACCACCTCGGGTTCGAACCGAGTGTCGTCGACGACGAGCATGCGGTGCAACGGTTGCTGATCCAACCGCATCACACCAATCCAACTGGTGCGATTCACGGTGGCGTGATCATCGCGCTGGCGGACAATCTGGCGACGGCGATGGCGGGCCGCGCGAATGCCGGAAGTGCAGCGGAAGGCAAGTTCATGGTCGGCGTGGATCTGCACGCCGTGATGCTGCGCAATCAACAGGGCGGTACGATCACGGCCGAATCGCGCGTGGTCCGTCGCGGACGCCGCGTGACCGTGATCCGAACGATTGTCAGCGGCGACGACGGTAAGGCCCTCGCCGAGGTGACGACGACGCACATTCCGGCCTAGCTGATCGTGCGACTACGTCGGCCGGCGACGCAGTCCCCACAGTGCGCCGACGCAGCAGCCGAGCGCCGCAACGCCGCCGGTCCCGGTAGTGAAGTAGACCGAGGCCTCTTGCCACGCCGCGGCCGTGAAGCCGGCGCCGTGCAACGGCGTGCTGAGACTCGTACCGAAGAGTGCGGCGAGCAGTACTCCTAACGAGCTGATGTACATCCCATAGAGAGCGAGCCAGAACGTCGCGCGAGCCGTTCCGGTTGTCAGTCGGATGTGCCGCCAGGTGGCGCCGAGCAGCGCGAGAAACATCCCGCTCATCAGTGCGCCGACATGCGCCGAGAGTCCCATCCGCGGATTGCGCATCATCTGCACGAACAGGCCGCCGACGAGTCCGAGGAAGAAGAGCAGGATACCGTGCCAGAACAGCCGGCGCTCGATGTCGGCGGTCGTCATGCGGCGGTCCTCCTATGCGGAACGTGTCCGACGGCTTGAACGGGCCGCGCGCGCCTTGCGATCACCAACTTGGTCGAGCAGCGACAGCAAGCGGCGTGCGGCTTCGGTGGGCGTGAGCGTCGCGTTGGCGATGGCGAGCTCCATCGCCGGCAAGAGCTGGCGCGTGTCCTCGCGCGCTAGGAAGTGTTGCTTCAATCCTTCGTCGATCAAATTCCAGAACCACGTCCGCTGCTGCTCGCGACGTTTGCGATCAAGTTCCCCCGAGGCGCTGACTTGACGGCGATGGTCGGCAACGATGTTCCACACCGTGTCCATCCCGTGTGACTCGCGGGCGCTCACCGTCACCACCGGCGGATCCCACGTTGGGCTGCTGTGGCGGAACAGATTGAGCGCGGCGCGATACTGCGCTGCCGCTTGCGTGGCGTGATCGATGTTGTCGCCGTCGGCTTTGTTGATGGCGAGCGCGTCGGCGATTTCGAGGATGCCCTTCTTGATGCCCTGCAACTCATCGCCGGCACCAGCGAGCATCAGCACCAAGAAGAAATCGACCATCGACGCGACCGCGAATTCCGATTGCCCGACGCCGACGGTCTCGACCAGTACGACATCGTAGCCGGCGGCCTCGCATACCAGTAGGGCCTCGCGCGTGCGCCTGGCGACACCGCCGAGCGAGCCGCCCGACGGACTCGGCCGGATGAACGCTTCGGGTGCGGCGGATAGCCGTGGCATGCGCGTCTTGTCGCCGAGAATGCTGCCGCCAGATCGCGCACTGGATGGATCGACGGCCAACACGGCCACACGCTTGCCGGTGCCGATCAAGTAGAGACCGAACGCTTCAATGAACGTGCTCTTGCCGACCCCCGGTACGCCGCTGATGCCGACGCGCGCCGCGTGCCCGGTAAACGGCAGCAACGCTTCGAGCAGGCGCTGCGCCGATTGTTGGTGATCGCTACGCGTGCTCTCGACCAACGTGATGGCCTTCGCTAGCGCGCGGCGATTGCCCGCCCGCACGTCGCGCGCCAGCGAATCGATTGCGGATTGCGGAATGTCGGATTGCGGATTTGGGATTGCGGATTGCGGATCGAGGGATGCGGAGCGTTTCATATGTGGGTTGAGCGATCAGCGATCTTCATTCCGCATTCCGGGTGGGCCGTAAATCCGCAATCCCAAATCCGCAATCCGCAATCGATTCACGCGTTCGCCGCGCGCACCTGCGGTGTATGAGCGTCGGTGATCAACGCCAACACCGTGCGGGCCGCCTTGGGGATCTGCGTGCCAGGGCCGAAGATGGCCTTGACGCCGACTTGTTCGAGAAACGCGTAGTCCTTGGCGGGAATGATGCCGCCGACGGTGACGACGATGTCGCCGGCGTCGAGTCGTCGCAATTCCTTGATCAACTCCGGCACCAAGGTCTTGTGTCCGCCCGATTGCGTGGAGATACCGACGACGTGGACGTCGTTCTCCACCGCTTGGCGCGCGACTTCCTCTGGGGTTTGGAAGAGCGTGCCGACGTCGACGTCGAAGCCGAGATCGGCGAACGCGGTGGCGATGACTTTCGCGCCGCGATCGTGACCGTCCTGACCGATCTTTGCGACTAACATGCGTGGCCGGCGACCGTGTTCGGCGGCGAAGCGATCGACGTCGGCCTGGATCGCCTTCCAATCGGCGTCGTCGGCGTATTGGCCGCCATAGACGCCGGTGATCGAGCGAATCTCGGCGTGGTAGCGACTCCACACCTTCTCCAGCGCGTCGGAGATTTCCCCGACCGAGGCACGCGCCCGCGCGGCCTCGACGGCGAGCGCGAGCAGATTGCCCTCGCCGGTTTGCGCCGCGTGCGTGAGCGCGTCGAGCGTGCCGCGCACCTTGTCCGCGTTGCGCGTCGCCCGGATACGCTTGAGGCGAGCGACCTGCGACTCGCGGACAGCGCTGTTGTCGATCTCACGGGTGTCGATCTCCGGTTCTTCCGTGAGTTTGAATTTGTTGACGCCGACGACGATGTCTTCGCCGCGATCGATGCGCGCCTGGCGGCGGGCCGCGGTTTCTTCGATGCGCAGCTTCGGCATGCCGGCTTCGATCGCTTTGGTCATGCCGCCGAGCTTCTCGACTTCATCGACGATCCCGAGCGCCTTGCGCGCCAGCGCGTGGGTGAGCGACTCCATGAAGTACGAGCCGCCCCACGGATCGATGACCTTCGGAATGCCGGTTTCGAGTTGCAGGATGAGCTGCGTGTTGCGCGCGACGCGGGCCGAGGCATCGGTGGGTAGCGCGATCGCTTCGTCAAACGAGTTCGTGTGCAGACTCTGGGTGCCACCAAACACCGCGGCCATCGCTTCGACCGTGGTGCGGACGATGTTGTTGAACGGGTCCTGCTCGGTGAGGCTCGCACCGGACGTCTGGCAATGCGTGCGCAGCATCAACGAGGTCTGTTGCTTGGGATTGAAGTGCTTCTTGACGAGGGTTGCCCAGAGCAGGCGCGCGGCGCGCAGCTTTGCCACTTCCATGTAGAAGTTCATGCCGATGGCAAAGAAGAACGAGAGGCGACCGGCGAACGCGTCAATGTCGAGACCCTTCGACAGCGCGGCGCGCACGTATTCGAGCCCATCCGCAATCGTGAACGCCAGCTCGAGATCGCAGGTCGCCCCAGCTTCTTGCATGTGGTAGCCGGAGATCGAGATCGAGTTGAACTTCGGCATCTCCTTGCTGGTGTACTCGATGATGTCGGCAACGATCCGCATCGATGGCTTGGGCGGATAGATGTAGGTGTTGCGCACCATGAACTCTTTGAGGATGTCGTTCTGAATCGTCCCGGTGAGCTGCGCGCGTGGCACGCCTTGCTCTTCGCCGGCGACGATGAAGTTGGCCAGCACTGGTAGCACGGCGCCGTTCATCGTCATCGACACCGACATCTTGTCGAGCGGCACGCCGTCGAAGAGAATCTTCATGTCTTCGACCGAATCAATGGCGACGCCGGCCTTGCCGACGTCGCCGACGACGCGCGGATGATCGCTGTCGTAGCCGCGATGGGTGGCGAGGTCGAAGGCGACCGACAGACCCATCTGACCGGCGGCGAGGTTGGCGCGATAGAACGCGTTCGACTCCTCCGCGGTGGAGAAGCCGGCGTACTGGCGCAGCGTCCACGGCTGTCCCGCATACATCGTCGAGCGCGGTCCGCGTATGAATGGATAGGCGCCGGGAGTGCTGTCGGAGAAGTCGAGGTCGGCGACATCGGCTTGCGTGTAGAGCGGCTTCACCTCGATCCCCTCGGGCGTGTGCCACACCAGGCCGTCCGGGTCAGAACCTTTGCGGTCTTTGGTGGCGAGTTTGCGCCAGAGGTCGAGGTCGGCTCGGTTGGTTGTCTCCGCCATGCAGCGACTCCTTACAATGAGGCCGTCAGAACCGGCGTCAGCGCGAGATTACCAATTCTCCCTGTCGGCGCAATGGCGGCCGGTGCGTTCGCACATTGGTGGAACGCGCGCTCTCCCTGTGGCTGCGGTGGACATCGTTTCCATGCACTAGCATACTCAGCTTCAACTGAGTGTCGCTATGGACTGCGCGGGTTGTGGAAAAGCAAACCGGGATGGTGCACGATTCTGCGACGGCTGCGGCAAGCCGCTCGCGCCGCGTTGCCCGGCGTGTAGCACTGAGTGCCGGGCTGACGCGCAGTTCTGCGACGGCTGCGGCGCGGCCTTAGCTTCAAGCGACAAGTCTAAAGCTCAAAGCCAACCCCTAACCCCCAACCCCGTAACCCCCAACCCCCTGTCGGAAGCGCGCAAGGTCGTCACCATCATCTTTGCCGACCTGATCGGTTCGACGTCGCTGCACGAACGCCTCGACGCAGAGTCGACGCGCCGCCTGATGGATCGCTACTACCGCGCGCTGCGCGGTGCCGTCGAAACCCACGGCGGCACTGTCGTCAAGCTGCTCGGCGATGGCGTCATCGCCGCCTTTGGCGTGCCGCGCGTGGCGGAGGACGATGCCCTCCGTGCCGTGCGCGCGGCGGTCGCCATGCAACAGGTTTTCCGCACGCTCGCCGCCGAGCAAGCCGCCGCCGTCGGCGAACTCGGCCTGCGCGTCGGCGTCAACACCGGCGAGGTCGTGGTCAGCGCCGGCAACGACGATGTCGTCGGCGATCCGGTCAATGTTGCGGCGCGGCTGCAGCAGGAAGCGCACGACGGTGAGGTCCTGATTGGCGAGTCGACGCGTCGCCTGGTCAGCGAGTTGGTGACGCTGGCGCCGGCCGGCGTGCTCAGCCTGAAGGGTCGCGCGGAGACAGTCGCGGCCCACCGCGTGGTGTCGCTCGAGCGGCCCGCGGGCGCAGCCGCGACGGCGTTCGTCGGACGCGACGACGAGCTGCGGCGTGTGCTGGCGGTCTACGACGCGGCCGTGACCACGCCCGCGGCGCGTCTGGCGGTGATCCTCGGGTCGCCGGGTTTGGGCAAGTCACGCCTGCTCGACGAAGTTGCTCGGCAATTGGGCGACGGCGCCACGGTGTTGACCGCGCACTGCGAGTCGGCCGGCGGCGCTACCTTCGCGCCTCTCGCCAAGGCGGTGCGAGAGCTGCTGGGTGTAGGGCGAACGGAGCGGACCGGTCCGTCGGATCCGTCCAGCGACGACGCGCTGCGCAGCACCATCGCCGCCGCCCTGCCCGAGACCACCGAGCATGCCCGCATCGCTGACGGCATCGCCGCGCTGCTCGCCGGCACGCCGGGGTCACCCGAGGAAACTTTCTTTGTCGTCCGCCGCTTCCTCGCTGCGCTCGCCACTACACGTCCCGTCGTACTCGCCATCGACGATCTGCAGTGGGCGGAGCCGCTGCTGCTCGACTTGGTTGAGCACCTAGTGCAGTGGGGCAAGGAGGCGCGCCTGCTGGTGCTGGCCGCCGCGCGACCCGAGCTGCGCGACACGCGCTCATCGCTGACCATGTCGGGCGGCCTTGTCGCGGATGTGGTCACGCTCGCAGGCCTCGATGCCGGTGCGGCGACCCAGTTGGCCGCCAACGTGATCGGCGCCGACGCGCTGCCCGCGGCGGTCGCCGGCCGCGTGCTGGCTGCGAGCGAAGGCAACCCGCTGTTCGTCGGCGAGCTGGTGCGCATGCTGGTCAACGACGGCGCGCTCAAGCGCGAAGGCGATCGCTGGACCGCAGCCGTGGATCTCGCCGCGCACGACATGCCGCCGACGATTCATGCGCTGCTCGCTGCGCGCATCGAGCGGCTGCGTCCGGAGGATCGCACGGTGCTGGAGCGGGCCGCCGTCGTCGGCCGGCAATTCTCACGGGCCGCAGTGGCGCACTTGCTGCCGCGTGAGATCACCGATCTCGACGCGCGACTCGAATCATTGCGGCGCAGCGAGTTGCTCGAACCGGACGCCAGCTGGTTCCTCGGCGAGCCAGCGCTGCGCTTTCATCACGGGCTGACGCGCGACGCGGCGTACCGGCGTGTGCTGAAAGGGACGCGTGCGGAGTTGCACGCTCGCTTGGCGGAATGGATCGAGGCGAAGGTCGGCGAGAGTATCGAACACGACGAGACGCTGGGCTGGCACTTCGAGCAAGCGCATCAGCACCTGCGCGAGCTCGGGCCGATCGACGCACCGGGACGCGCCTTTGGTGCGCGCGCCGCGCGCTACCTCGGGGCGGCAGGCCGGCGGGCGTTGGCGCGCGATGACTTGCCGGTAGCCGCGAACTTGCTCGGACGCGCGCTCGACCGGCTCGATGCCAGTGATCTGGCGCGCGCCGATCTCGCCCTCGATTGGTGCGAGGCGCTGCTGTCCGCCGGTGATGTCGGCCCGGCGGCGAAGGCGATTGCGGAGCTGGCTCGCTTCATAGACCGTCCCACTCCGGACCCTAACCCCCAGCCCCTAGCCTCTAACCCCCATCTTTCTGCATGGCACACCTGCTTCACCGGTCAGCTCGCCGTGCTCACCGATCCGCAGGCGCTGCGCGCCACTGCTGACGCGGTCGCGGCTGCGGCGGACGAGTTCGCCGCGGCGGGTGATGCCGCCGGCGAGGCGAAGGCGCACTCAGTGCACGCGCTCGCGTTGCAGCGCCTCGGCAAAGTCGGCGCCTGCGAGGCCGCGCTCGACAAGGCGCTGGCCGCGGCGCGGCGGGCGGACGACCGGCGGCGGTCGAACGCGGTGCTGGCCGGCGCGCCGCTCGCCGCGCTGTGGGGTCCGAGCCCGGTGACGCGCGCTAGCGGCCGCTGTCTCGACGTGGTGCGCGTGCTGCGCATCACCCAGGGCGCGCCTGCGGTGGAAGCTGTCGCGCTGCGTTGTCAGGCGGTGCTCGAAGCACTGCGCGGGCGCACCGAGGCGGCGCGGCGGATGATCGCGTCGTCGCGGCGCATGGTCGAAGAGTTGGGCATCACGCAAGGGCTGCTCGAGGCCGAGATGTTCGCCGGCCTCATCGAGCTGATCGAGGGCGACGCGGTGGTGGCCGAGCGCAGTCTGCGCACCGCGTACGAGGGTTTGCGCACCCACGGACTCGGCATCGACGCCGCGCGGGCGGCGGCGTTGCTGGGGCGCGCGCTGTTCGCGCAGGGTCAGGTGGCCGAAGCCGAGGCGCTCAGTCACGAGAGCGAGGCGCTCGCTGGCGACGACTTGCAGGCGGCGATCGCCTGGCGCCGCGTCCGCGCGGAGACACTCGCCGCCAGTGGCGAGCACACGGCGGCAGTGCACGTCGCTCGCGCCGCGGTCGACATCGCGGGCGCCACCGATGCCTTGCTGCTGCACGCCGACGCGCGGCTCGCGCTCGCCGTGGCGTTGCGTGCCGCTGGCCGGCGGGACGAAGCCGATGCTGAAGAAGCGCGCGCAATCGAACTATGGGAGACGAAGGGTGCTTCGCTGCTTGCCGAACGAGTGCGCCGGGAGGGACTGAGCTTCAGGTCCCCTCTCCCTCTGGGAGAGGGTGAGGGCAGAAGGGACGAGACGCCGCGGCTAGATCGCCCTCACCCCACCCCTCTCCCAAGCGGCGAGGGACCGGAGAGAAAGCGCCGAATACAAGCAAACGCCGCGACCGCGAATGCGGCTCACATGGACGCCGCGGTCGCCGCTCGCGACATCGACGCGTTCGTTGCCCTCCTCGCCGCCGACGCCGAGAACGTTCACCATCCTACTGGCACGGCGTTCCGCGAGGGGGACGCGCTCGATGGCTACCGTGGGCTCCTGACGACCGAGAACTTGACGTTCGTGCACGAGCCGCTGGCCACCCTGGGCAACTCGCTCGCGCTGTGCCGTGGGAATGTGTCGTTCAGTGCCCTTGGGTCGTTCAGCACCCTTGCCGAAGACATTCCCTTCGGCGCCGTCGAGAGCGAGAACATCATCCTGATCGAGGTTGACGCGCACGGGCGACGTTCGCTTTCCGAGTTCTTCGCGATCGAGCGTTTAGCTGACGCCGTCGTCCGGTTGTACGAGCGCTATGCCGAGCTTCTCCCCGAAGGCCCGGCGCGCACGCGCGCTGTGGTGACGGCGCGCTCGATCGCGGCGCTGCTGGCGCCGCTCGACCTCGACCGCTTTGCCACAGCCTTCGCACCGGATATCGAATTCGTCGACCACCGCACGCTGGGTCTGCCGTCCGGACAAGGACTCGAAGGCATGCTGCACAGCTTCGGGGTCTTGTTGGAACTTGCGACCGATATCGCCGTCCATGTCGACGAGCTGCTTCGTCTGCAACCCGACGGGATTCTCATGAGCTTTCGGACCACGGGCACCGACCGCGTGAGTGGCGGTGCGTACGAGCGCGAGTTTCTCGTCTTCTGGATCTTTGGAGCCGCCGGCCGTGTGACGTACATCGAGCACTTCGATTCCGATCGCGGCGGCGAGGCGCTCGCGGGCTTCGACGCGCTGACGGGCGCTCCGAAGGTTGTAACGCGCCGCGTGCGGCCGAACGCCGCGACCGCGAACGCCGCTCGCCTCGATGCCGCGATCGCGGCCAGGGATGCCGGCGCACTTCCCGCGCTGCTCGCCGACGGGTCGGAGATCGTGCACCATCCCACCGGTGCCGTGTACGGCGGGCGGGGTGCGCTGAGTAACTGGCGCGCGCTCTTCAGAGCCAAAGACGTGCGGTTCGCGAACGAGCCGCTGGCGACGCTGGGCGATTCGCTCGCACTGTGCCGCACAACCGTATCGTTTTCCGCACTTGGCGAAGGCGACATCGCACCCTTCGGTGCGGTCAGCAAAGACGAGATCATTCTGATCGAGGCTGATGCGCGCGGACAACGCACGCGTGCGGAGTTCTTCGCCGGCGATCGGCTGGGCGATGCCGTGGCGCGCCTGTACGAGCGCTACGCCGACCTCCTCCCCGATGGTCCCGCGCGCAAGCGCGCCGCGGCGACGGCGCGCTCGGTCGCGACGATTCTGGGACCGCCCGACGTCGATCGCTTTGCCCCGATGATCGCGCCCGGCATCGAGCTGTTCGATCACCGGCGCGTCGGAATGGGGACCGGGCACGGAGCCGAGGCCTTCCTGAACGGGCTCCGTGCCCTCCTCGAGATCGCCGATGACGTCACGGCACGCATCGATAACGTCCTCGGTCTTCGATCCAACGTGTTCCTCGTACGCCGCATCAGCTCGGGCACCGAGCGTGTCGGCGGCGGTGCCTTCGAGCGGCATCTCCTCGTGCTCTGCACCTTCGGAACGGATGGCCTCGTCACCCGCAACGAGCAGTTCGACGTCGACCGCATCGCCGAGGCGCTCGCGCGTTTCGACGAATTGACGGGCAACGTCGAAGAGCGGCCGATGAACCCCTCTGTCGCTCCCCTTGGCAAGGGGAGAACAAAAGAGGGGTCGCCGACACTCACCAATCGCCGCGTGCGGCCCAACGCCGCGACGGCGAATGCCGTCCGTCTCGACGCCGCGGTCAGCGCGCGCAACGCCGACGCGCTGTCCGCCTTGTACGCCGAATTGGTGGAGACGGTGCACCACCCGACCGGCGTCACCTACGACCGGCAAGGGGCGCTCGCCAGCTTGCGCATCCTGCTTCACGCGGACGAGGTGAGGCTCGCGTCCGACCCGCTGGCGACGCTCGGCGAATTGTTCGCACTGTGTCGGCAGTCGTTGTCGCACAGCGCGATTGACAGCGACGACTTCGCCCCATTCGGCCCCGTCGAGCGGGAGCATATCGCGTTGATTGAAGTCGACGCACACGGGCAACGCACGCGGTCGGAGTTCTTCACCGTCGACCACCTGAGCGACGCCGTCTCCCGGTTGTACGAACGCTACGCCGAGACCCTGCCTGAAGGTCCCGCGTGCACCCGCGCGGCGGCAACGGCGCGCTCCGTGGCTGCGCTGGTGGGACCGCCGGACCTGGATCGCTACGCCTCGGCGCTCGCGCCTGCCGTCGAGTTCGTCGATAACCGCACCGTTGGCTTCGCGTCCGGGCGCGGCGCGGACAAGTTGCTGCGCGGCTTCCGCTCGCTGCTCGAGATGGCCATCGATGTCGCCACGCGCGTCGATGACATCCTCCGTTTGGAACCTGACGCGCTCCTCGCGCGCTGGACGACTTCGGGTACCGACCGCGTTAGTGGGGGTGCCTTCGAGTCGCACTTCCTCCTGCTCTGGCTGTTCGGAACCGACGGCCTCGTGGTGCACGACGAGACGTTCGACGCCGAGCGCGTCGACGATGCCCTGGCCCGCTTCGACGCGCTTACCGGGAGCGCACGGTCCCTCCCTTTGGCAAAGGGAGGTCAGGAGGGATTTGGGTTTGGATCATCCGGACAAATCCCCCTCAATCCCCCTTTGTCAAAGGGGGACAGGACAGCGGTGTCGCCGACGCCGCGCATCGAGAACGCCGCGACGCAGGTGGGGAACCGGCTCGTCGACGCGTTGAACGCCCGTGATTGGGAGCGTTTCGTCGCGCTACTCCCTCCAGGCTTTCGGAACATTGACAGGCAGAGGATTGTGCAGCTCGATGTCGATCGCGATCGATTTCTCGAGACCCTTCGACCGATGTTTGAGACGCTCTCCTCCTCCACATTCACGAACGAGGTACTCGCCACGCGCGGCAATCGGCTTATGTTGGCCCGAGTGCTGTGGGAAGGCAGCGGCGACTCGGTCGGGTGGAGCGAGTTCGAGTGGCTCGATATCATCGAGCTGGACGACAACAGCGATCTCATAGCTGAGGTCACGTTTGATCCCGATGCTCTCGATGCGGCTTACGACGAGCTCGACGAGCGCTACGCCGCGGGCGCAGGCGCGCGCTACGGCTTCGCACCCGCCAGACCGATTTTCGACTGCGTCGCCAGGCGGGATTGGGCGGCTTTGGCCACGTTACTTTCCCCAGCCCTCGATGTGCACGACCACCGGCCGTTGGGTTGGGAGACGTTGCGCGGGCCGGCGGCCTTCATCGACTCGCTAAAGGCGTTGGCCGAGCTGGCGCCCGACGTGCGGATGTGGGTCGACCACGTCATCGAGTCTGCGCATCGAGCGCTGAACGTCGGGACGTTGCGGGGTACCCGGGAAGGTGGCGTATTTGAAGATACGCGGGTCGCCGTCTCGGATCACGACGAGCAGAGGAGAGTCCGCCGGCTCGACTTCTACACCGTCGAGCAACTCGACGAGGCATGGGCGCGTTTTGAGGAGATCAGTGCGGGGGCCATCGACAACCTCGGAAGCACCCTTCGAGACGGCCCCGAAAAGATGGGGCCTCCTCAGGGTGAGTGGAAATTATCTTCTCGAGACAACAACCGAACCGTTCGCCCTGAGGAGCCGCCCTCTTCTGGCGGCGTCTCGAAGGGCGTATTGGCGACGCCGTCGCTCGCCGGCCCCGACCTGCTGCGTATCCCACCGAACGCGGCGACGCGGACAGTCGATCGCCATGGGCAGGCGCTCGCAGCGCGCGACATGGAAGCCCTGGCGCGGTTGTGCACCCCGACGATGGTCTTCGATGATCGGCGCCGCGGCGTCCTCCTCACCGGTGGTGGCGACATGTTCATCGCGAGCAGTCGGATCATCGCCAGCGCACGCGTGGCGCGCACACTGCTCGCTACAGCAGGCGACCGCCTGGCACTCGAGCATCTCCGCTGGAGCGGCGAAGCGGCCGGGCAGGAATGGGAGGTCGAGAACCTCAGCCTTCAGGAGGTTGACGCCGACGGCCTGAGCATTGCGATCATCGCGTTCGACCCCGGTGATCGCCGCGCCGCCAGCGTGGAGATGCTCGATCGCGATCCGCGCTGCGATGCAGTGCAGCGCGCGATGGGCGACCACGACCTCGATCGTCTCCGTGCCGCCCTGCCTGCCGACTTCGTCTTTGACGACCATCGGCGTACCGGACTCGGCCGGCTTGGGCGCGACGACTACGTTGCCTCGCTGGCCGTGCTTTTCGAGCAGACGCCCGACGTGATCATCGAGACGCTGTACACGATTGCCGCAGAAGAGCACCGCAACCTCAGCATGGGCCACATGTTCGGCACGCTTGCCAACGGCGGCGAGTTCGAGTCCGTCGCCGTACGCCTTGCGTCGTTCTCGGATGACGGAGTCGTGACGGTTGAGCTGTTCGAGCCCGAGGACCTCGACGTCGCGCGGGCACGGTTTGAGGAACTTGGAGGAATTGTGGCGAAGAACCCCTCTGTATCTCCCCTTGGTAAGGGGAGAACCGAAGAGGGGTCGACCGATCCGCTGCGCATTCCGCCGAACGCGGCGACGCGGGCGAACGTGCGCTCCTTCGAGTTCATCGCCACCCGAGATTGGTCCGCATTCCGAGCGCTGACGAGTGCGGACTTCATCTTCGACGATCGTCGCAAGCGGTCGCTGGTGAGCGGCGACGTCGAACTGTTCATCAAAAATCTCGAAGTGGTCATCTCGTGGCAAGTCTCGCGCAGGACGCTCGAGCTTCTCGCGACGGTCGGAGACCGGCTTGCGCTTGACCGTATCGCCTTTGCCGGCGACCACGATGGAGGCACCTTCGAGGGCGAATTCCTCCGGCTCACGGAGATCGACGCGGACGGACGACTACGGGCGGTGATCCACTTCGACCTCGACGACGGCCGCGTCGCGTTCGCCGAGGCGCAGGCGCGCTTCGTCGCCGGGGAGGCCGCCTTGGTCGGCGGGCAGGTTCCGATCGCAGCTCTGATCCGAGCACTCGGGCGCCAGGACTGGGAGGTGCTGAGCAATGTTCTGGCTCCTGACGCCGCGATCTGCGACCGCCGCGGGCTGGCGATCATGGGAGAGGTCTCCGGCGAACAGTGGGTCGAGTCGCTGCGGACGCTGGCCGAGCTGGCGCCTGACATGGACTGGGAGTTGGTCCGGATACTCGCCTGGAACCGCCACGGTCGGGTGGGCGTGGGTCGACTGTTCGGCACCACGCGCGACGGCGGCCCGTTCGAGAACGCGTTCGTCGCGGTCTTGCTGAGCAGCGGCGATCACGTCCAGCGCTACGAGTTCTTCGACATCGGTGACATCGACCAGGCGCTGGCGCGCTTCGCCGAGCTGTGCGCGGAGCTTCGAGAGTAACATTTGAAATGACCAAAGAGACTCAAAGGACAGCAAGGACAGTCGACGCTGAACACTGTCCTTGGTGTCGTTGTCGTCTTTTTGGTCCTTTCCCCGGTGGGGGCGAGCTATGAGCAAAGGCTTCATACCCACGCACGGTGGCTACAAGAAGCTGCTCTCCCACCAGAAGGCGCAGATCGTCTACGACGCGACGGTTTCCTTCTGCGGTCGGTTCGTCGACAAGCGCAGCCGCACTCATGATCAGATGATCCAGGCGGCCCGCTCCGGCAAGCAGAACATCATCGAAGGCAGCATGGCCTCCGCGACATCCAAGGAAACCGAGATCAAGCTCACCAACGTGGCACGCGCCAGCTTAGAAGAGCTGCTGGCCGACTACCGTGACTTCCTGCGAGTGCGCGGCATAGAAGAATGGCCCAAGGATCATTCCTATGCGCAGCGCCTTCGCAACCTGAACAAGATTCCCAACGCCACCTACGCGACCTTCCGCAAGGGCATCGAGAACTCCGACCCGGCAATCGCTGCGAATGTGATCATCGGCTTGATCCGCGTGGCCAGTTACCTGCTGGACCGTCAGCTCCGATACCTTGAGGAAGCCTTTGTCAAAGAGGGCGGCTTGCGTGAACGCATGACCCGCGCCCGTCTCGAAGAACGGAAGCGGGCAAGATGAAGAACGCCGGTCGCGTCGCGTGTACGCCGTAAGCGCATCACCTGATCAAGGCGGTCGTCAGGTGAGAAGAACGGCACGCTCACCAGGAAAAGCCCGCGAGACTCTCTTCACATTTTGGCGACGACCTTCTCGCCGAATTCGGTCAACTGCTCCTCGCCTTTGACGTTGATCGCCAACAGCGAGAGTCCGTGTTCACTTTCGCGGCGGCGCAGTTCGTCGACGATCTCCCCCGGCGTGCCGGCCAGAACCATCGGGTGCCGCCGCGCCTGCTCCGCTGTCGGGCCGAAGAACGCCGCCATGCCCTCCAGGACCTGACGTGTCTGCGCCAGCGAGCTGGTGATCTGCAGGTTGAAGATCGTTGAGGCGTACTGCACCGCACCTTTCGGCCGGCCAGCGCGCGCCTCGGCTTCACGAACGCGCGCGAGCTTCTGGCGCACCGCCGCATCGTTGAACTTCTGTAGCTCGGTCAAAGTCGCCGTGCCCGCCTTGCCGAGCGCGGGAACCATGTGGACGATGTCGGCCCACTCGCCGGCACGGCGCAGGATGCCCGCACCGCTGCCGCCGAGCATCAGCGGAGGATGGGGCTGCTGCATCGGGCGTGGCAGGCAGACTGCGTCTTTCACGCGGTAGAACTTCCCTGCCAGCGTGAACGGCTCGGGTCGCCAGAGACCTCGAATGATCGCCACCGCTTCGTCCATCCGTTGCAGTCGCTCGCTCACGTCGGGGAAGTCGATGCCCATCATCTCGAACTCGGCACGCATCCAGCCGGCGCCGACGCCCGCGATCACGCGCCCGTCGCTGGCCTCGTCAACTTGCGCAAGGAGCCGCGCGTGCATGGCGGGATGGCGGTAGAGCATGCAGGCAACGTAGCTGGCGATGCGGATCGTGCGGGTGCGCTGCACCAATGTCGCCATGACGAAAAACAACTCGTACGCTGGCACCTCCGGGCGCAGCGTGCCCATGGCCTCGAAGACGTAGTGATCCGGCACGAACACCGCGTCGAATCCGAGGGACTCGGCCAACAGCGTCTGCGACACCACCGCCTCAATCCCCATCTGGTCATTCCGCACGCGGTCACCGGTCGCTGCCGGCGATCCGTATAATCGCGCCGACGATCGCATCGCATTCATGATGCCAGCGACCTGGAGGGCAAACTTCATGCGAGGATTGTAGAGCGAAAGCACTCGCGAGTCACGAGTCACGCGTCGGCGTCGCAGTCTGACCATGCCCCGCACCTCGCAGCCTTGTCCTTCTGACCGTTCCCTGTGTAAGCTTCGCCGCACGTTTGGGTAGAAACCCTTGCGGATTGTTTGTCCGCTGGGCTGCGGGGGCGAACATTGGAACTTGGGAAACCGAGTCAAACAGCGATCATTGTCGCCTTGTTCCGGGCAGCGCACCTCCATCTCCTCGGTGGCCCCAAGATCCACGAGGATACGTTCGCACTTCGCCTCAGCGGCCTGCGTGGCGGTTGATTGCGGCCGTGTTCTGAGGAGCGACCCACGGAACAGCGCGACCGCAATCGACTCGCTATGAACGGTCACGATACGGGAGATCCGGGTCCGACATTCACTTCAGTCGCGTCGACGATGCGCTCACAGGAGGGCCACCAGTGCGGATAATGTTCACGTCGATCGGTGGCCACGGCCACTTCCGTCCGATGGCTCCACTCGCGCAGGCGCTTCGCGACGCGCACCACGATGTGGTGGTCGCGACCATGGAGTCGTTCCGCGGGAGCGTTGAAGATCTCGGGTTGGAGATCATCCCGGTTGGCATCACGTATGTCGAGGCCATGCGGCGACTGCATGCCGCGCATCCCGAGTTTCGGTCATTGCGACCTGAGGAAGAGAGCCGGCGGGTTGTGACGGACCTCTTCATCGGCATACTCACTCCGTCCATTCTCGAGGCGCTGCCCCGCCTGCTCGGCTGGGCACCGGATGTTGTTGTGCGCGAAGAGGGGGAGTTCGCAGGGCCGATCGTGGCAGCGAAGGCAGGAGTGCCGTGGGTGGATCACGGCTGGGGGCCGATGCGCCCACCGGAGATGGTCATGGCAGCCGCGGCGGCGTTGGAACCGTTGTGGCGCGCCCACGGTCTGGAGCCCGATACGGCGGGCGGCACCTATCGCTGGCTCTATTTCGATCCGTGCCCCCCTTCGCTTCAGTTTCCATACGCAGCAAGCGTCGAGGTGGCGCATCTCGTGCGCCCGGAGATCGCCCGATCGCGCCGGCCGGCCTCCGGGCTCGATTGGATCAATCGCGTTCACCGGCCGATCGTGTACGTGACGCTGGGCACGGCTCCGCGCTTCGCCGGAGACTTGGAGTTCTTCCAGATCGTGATCGCCGCGCTGGCCGGCGAGGTCGAGCTCGTGATCACCGTGGGTCCCGAAGGTGACCCCGACGCCATAGGGTCCGTACCCGATGGCGTCCACGTCGAACGATTCATCCCGCAAGCAGCGCTGCTGCCGCACTGCGCGCTGGTGATCAGCAACGGCGGTTCGGGTTCTACGCTCGGCGCGCTCTCCCACGGTGTCCCGGTCCTGGCGGTCCCCGCGGCGTCGCCGAGCCAGCGTCGCAATGCCGATGCGCTCGCCGCGTCCGGCGCGGGACGGCGTCTTGAGCGTTACGAGCTGACCGTCGAGCGGATGCGAGCGGACGCGGATACGATGCTTGCCGACCCGTCGTATCGCGCCGTTGCGCAGCGGATCGCTCAAGAGATCATCGGGATGCCCGGAGTCGACCAGGCCGCGCTCCTTGTCGAGCAGCTCGCGGTGGAGCGCCGGCCGATTCCGACCACGCGGCTTGACGCTAGATGAACATAGGTCATGGGATGCTGCAGACGCTGACATCAAGACGTTGTGCTAGCGTTTCAGAAAGCCCGGCCCTATAGACCGCGGAAGAAATCGAGGGAGCCCTGAATGGCCGATACACGGAAGTTGCCTCCCGCCGTCGCATTGACCCGCATGGTCTCGGGGTTCCAGCTTCCGCGAGCGCTGCAGGTCGCGGCACGTCTGAAGTTTGGTCGGTACATTCGGGAAAGCCCGCGAAGCGCGGAGGATCTCGCCACTGCCTTGGGTCTGCACGCCCGCACCCTCCACCGCCTTCTCCGCTTCCTGTCGGAACACGGCGTCTTCGAGGAGCGCGAGGCCGGCATCTTCGGACCGACCGAACTCTCTGATCACCTCAATCTCGTCGACTCGATTTTCGTGGGCGACGAGAGCTGGGCGGCGTGGGGCGCCCTCCCGGAGGCGCTGCGCACGGGAAGACCGACTTTCGAGAGCGCCAATGGCGCGCCGTTCTTCGAGTACGCGGCGAGCCATCCCGAGCAGAATCAGAACTGGAACGACTGGAATTCTGTGACCGGTGGATCGTGGCTCCCACCGGTGGTGACTGCGCTTGGACTCAAGGGATCCGAGACCGTCGTGGACGTTGGGGGAGGCCAGGGAAATCTTCTGATCGAGATCCTCACACGATATCCTTCCTGTCGAGGTGTGCTGGTGGACCTGCCGGCTGTTGTCGAAGGCGCAGAAGCTCACTTGGAGCGAGCGGGTGTCCTCGATCGTTGCACCCTCGTTCCTGGAGACGCCTTTGCGAGCATTCCGACGGGAGGCGATGTCTACACGGTCTGCCGCGTACTTTTGAACTGGGATGATGACAGAGCTCTGAGCCTCCTTCAGAACTGCAATCGCGCCGCCGGCGCGCAGGCCCGGCTGCTGCTCGTCGATCTCCTGCTCCCGGAAAAGGGAGATCCAGCACGCCCCCTCCTCGCGCGAAACGATCTCAACCTCTTCCTCATGCAGGGGGGCGCGCATCGAACCCGCGAAGAAATGGCAACGCTATTCGCAGCGGCCGGACTGCAACTCGTCGGCGTCAGTTCCGCGGCGAGTCCGCACGCGGGCGGCTGGTGGCAGGTGATTGAAGGTCGTCGGCTGAGCGCGGCGTAAGCTGGAGCACAACTGAGGTGTCATGACTCTCGCAGCGAGCCTCGGCCCGGTAGCGGAGACTCGGATTCAGCCAGGCGACACTCACCTCTGTCCTGCGGGTGAGCGCGAACAGATCATCGTCGTGGTGCGTGGGGCCGACCTCGAAGTGGTCGGTGCGTCATCTTCCGAATTTGAGCGCAGGGTGGAGGGCCTTGTATTCCTACGCCACGCTCGCACTACACAGCGCACCCGGAACAACGGGACCACGGAGTATGCCGAGCTTGCTGTCGAGATCCTATGAAGGAGCCCGACCGACTCTGGGTGCGCCGTTCAGCAAGGCGCGAGAGCTGCCGCGAGCCGCTGAGCAGCTCGGGTGAAACGCGGCGAGGGGAAGACTCGGCCCGCTCGTACAGCGGACGCGCGCGGCCGGCAGGTCCAGCGGCTTGTTGTGTGGCATCGCCTTCGAACACGGATCTACTTCGAGGAAATAACGTTCGCATGACGGACCAGCAGCCTCCACCGTCCATTCTCGTTCCGCCAGATGTGCGTATAGCGCCGCCGTACGGTCTTGCCGGCGTCTGGATGACTGCCCTGAGGGACTACGGTCTCGCCGCCAAAGGTCACGGCGATGTCGCCATAAATTGCAACATGCTCCGTCGTACGGGAAAACGAGATGTAGCTGAACCGGGACGCCCGAACCGACTCGAGAACCTCTTGCTTCGCCATGACGGCGTTGTTGGGCGCATGTAGCAAGGCGTCAGGTGAATAGAGATCCTCGAGGGTCGCAACGTCGAGATCGAGTACCGCTTTCGCGCCCCGCTGATCGAGTTCTCGCAGGGCTGCTTCTGAGCGACGCTCGGTCGATCGATCATCTGAGGGGGAAGAATCGTCTTGGCTCTTCTGCTCGCGCCCACGTAGACGCCATCGGAAGTCGCAGTAGGGCGCGCCCTGCATCAGAGTCTGGGTCCCCCGTCCGAACTCCCAATCGGGTCGGAGTTTGGCCTGCGTCACGAAGTCAACGCCGCACGTGAGCAGCGCTCCAATTTCCGGCTCGCCGATTTCGCGGAAGTATTCGGCAAACTGGCAACGCGTCATGTTGATTCCAAACGCGCTATCGGTGTCGTGGACGACTTCGGTTTCGACAGGAAAGTTGTGCGCGACGTTGCCTTCTCTCGGGTGCGTGTTCCGAGCCGGCGTTCGACCAGCTTGCCAGTTGGCATACGCGTCGGCGATCGCTTGGCCGACGATCGCATGCGCTCGTTCCCTCCCGAGTTCACCCTCCAGGGCTTTGACGATCGGGATCACGATCCGCGCCTGGATCTTGACCGCGTCGAGCATGGGCAGCTTAGCAGTCATGAACACGCTCCTCGCGGCTCAGTGAAGCTGAGCCAACTATCGCTTTACCTTCATCCGCACGAACAGAACCGACCAACCCCGCGAACGGGCAACGGGAATACCACCATCCGCGCGTCCAACTCTAGTCCCCATTTCCGAGTGCCCTCCGTTGCGGTGGCGCTGCTGCCGGCTCCAGACTCGACGACCCTCGCCGCATAGCACCGTGACGACTCCTCGCCAAGCGATACGCCGGGCTCCCCACCCGCGTGCGCTGCGATTCAGCGCGTGAAGTGTCGGAACGGCCCGAATCGGCCGATGCGTGGCACGCTCGGCTCGATGGAGGCCGAAAGCGAAGGTGTGCGCGATCAGCGCGCCGAACAGTGCCATCCTGCCGTCATTGGTATACTCGGTACGGTCTACATCACTCCGTTGACCTGGGCACTGTGGCTGCACGATACTGCGCGCCAACTGAGTGGAGGAGTGTTATGCGCGAAGGCTGGCCGAACCTGTCCGCGGTCAACACACACGTGCGTGTCGTCAGCGACTTGCGATTTCCACCCGCTCTGGTGGTCGTACTATCTTGCGCGCTCTTGGTCCACACGGGCTGCGGCGCGCTCCGCCATGCGGTCTCCCCCACGAACTTTGACGTTGTCGTGCTCAATGGCCGCGTGATCGATCCTGAGTCGCAGCTCGACGGTGTGCGCAACGTCGGCATCGTGGGCGCGAAGATCGCGATGGTGACCACGGGCGCCATCGAAGGAGATCGGGTGATCGAGGCCCGCGGCTTGATCGTCGCGCCCGGCTTCATCGATCTGCATTCACACGGGCAGGATGCGGAGAACTATGTGCTGAAGGCCATGGACGGGGTTACCACTGCCTTGGAGCTCGAGGTTGGCGTCGGCGACGTCGATCGATGGTACGCCCAGCGCGAGGGCCGGGCGTTGATCAACTACGGCGCCACCGCCGGGCACATTCCGGCGCGCATGGCCGTGATGCACGATCCGGGTGAATTTCTGCCGACGGGTGATGCCGCACACCGTGCCGCCACCGACGCCGAGCTGGCAGAGATCACGCGACAGGTGACCCACGGGCTGGAACGCGGCGCGCTCGGTGTCGGACTGGGGATCCAATACACCCCGGCGGCGACGCGCTGGGAGGTGCTGGAGATGTTTCGCGTGGCGGCGCGATTCAATACGCCGGTTCATGTGCATATGCGTTTTGTCGGTCTCATGGAGCCGAACGGTTCCGTCGACGCGACCGAGGAAGTGATCGCCGCCGCGACCCTGACTGGTGCGCCCCTGCATATCGTGCATGTCTCCAGCATGGGATTGGGTAACACGGGCCGCTTGCTGCAAATGATCACGGAAGCGCGAGCCCGCGGCTTGGATGTGACCACCGAGTGCTATCCCTACACGGCGGCGGCGACGCGGATCGAATCGGGCATGTTTGACGATGGCTGGCAGCAACGGATGGGCGCGGACTATCACGACCTGCAATGGGCGGCGACCGGGGAACGGCTGACGGCCGAATCCTTTGCGCGCTATCGAAAAACCGGGGGCAGAGTCATCGGCCACGTGATTCCCGAGTCGGCCGTCAACGAAGCGCTGCGTAGCCCGCTGACGATGATCGCCAGCGACGGCCGGCTGGAGCATGGAAAGGGACACCCGCGCAGCGCCGGCACCTACGCCCGCGTCCTGGGCCACTACGTGCGCGAGGAAAAGGTGCTGACCTGGATGGAGGCGGTGCGCAAGATGACGATCATGCCGGCGCAGCGGTTGGAGCAGCGCGCGCCGATGATGCGCAACAAGGGCCGCATCAAAGTTGGCGCCGATGCGGACATCACGATCTTTGACCCGGAACGAGTCATTGATCGCGCCACGTACGAGGAGCCGGCGTTGCCGTCCGCGGGGATTCAGCACGTGCTCATCGCTGGCGTACGAGTAGTGACGGATGGCAAGTTGGTTGACGGTGTGACCCCGGGCCGGCCGGTGCGGGCACCGGTGAAAGGGGGGCGTGTAGAATGAAACGACAAGCGTACACGATCGCCAGCATAGTGATCATTGCGAGCCTCTGGGCTGCGTGTAGCGCGCAGAGGCGCGGCTCAACACTCGACAATGCCTCTACCGGATCGACGCAGATCACGTCTGCGACCTTGGCGGCTCCGATCCGATTTCTCGCCAGCGATCTTTTGGAAGGGCGCGGCCCCGGCACGCGGGGCGATCTGTTGGCACGCCTGTACATCGCGACGCAGATGCAAGCGCTGGGCTTGGAGCCGGGCGGTGTGGACGGGTCATGGGAGCAACCGGTGCCGCTGTTGGGTGTGACCGGGCAACTCGGACCGCTCGGTGCAGCCGGAACCAAGAGTTCACTGGCGCTGACACCGTCGGACGACTTCGTCTCCTTTCGCTTCGTGTCGGCCAGCGAGACCGTCTCGTTGGGCGGCGAGGAGCTGGTGTTTGCCGGTTATGGAATTCAAGCGCCGGAGTACCAGTGGGATGACTACAAAGATACGGATGTGCGCGGCAAGGTCGTGCTCCTCCTCTACAACGATCCCGACTGGGATCCTGCGCTGTTCGCCGGCAAGCGCCGGGTCTACTACGGGACACCGCAGTACAAGATCGAGGCGGCGGCGCGTCGTGGCGCGAAAGGCATCGTCCTGATCCATACGCGCGAGTCGGCCGGTTGGCCGTGGCAAGTCGCGCAGACATCGAGCGCCGGCGAGCAATCACGACTCATAGAGAACACCAGACCACAAACGGACGTGTGCCTGATGGTCACCGAAGACAGTGCGCGTCGGCTGGCTGCGCTCGGCGGTCATGATCTGAGCCAGCTCGTGGCGGCGGCACACAGCCGAGACTTCGCGCCCGTTCGGCTCAACGTGACGCTGCGGCTGCGTATCGAGAACCAGTTGCGGCGCTACGAGTCGGCAAACGTCGTCGGGATTCTGCGCGGCCGCGATCCGCAGCTTCGCGACGAGTCCGTCGTTTTCACCGCTCATCACGATCATCTCGGCCTCAAACCGCGACCTGATGGCACGCTCGACATCTACAACGGCGCCGTCGACAACGCCGCGGGTGTTGCGCAGCTCCTGGCGATCGCCCGTGCCTTCACGGCGCTCCGCGAACGGCCACGCCGCTCGATCGTCTTCGTGACGGTCACCGCGGAAGAACAGGGGTTGCTGGGATCGGAGTACTTCGCGGTGCATCCGACGCTTCCGTCCGGCCATCTGGTCGCCGAGGTGAACTTTGATGGCGGCAATGTTTTCGGGCGAACGCGCGACGTCTCCTTCGTCGGCGGACGGAAGTCGTCACTCTACGACCTCGCCGCTGAGCTGGCCCAACGCCAAGGCCGCTCGGTCGTCGACGAACTCTTTCCAGAGGATGGGGCCTTCTACCGCTCCGATCAATTCAGCTTCGCCCGCGTCGGCGTGCCGGTGCTGTGGGCGCGGTCGGGAACCGACGTGATCGGCCGACCGCCGGGATGGGGAAAGGAGCAGCGCTTAGAGTTCATCGCCAAGCGCTACCATCAACCGAGCGACGACTTCGATCCCAAATGGGATCTTGGCGGGATGGTCGACGACGCACAGCTCGCCTTCGCCGTCGGTCTCGATGTCGACAACGCCGACCAGCCGCCGGCATGGCTTCCCGGAGACGAGTTCGCAGCGGCACGCCGACCCAAGCCATAGTAAGACGGCGACACTGGAGGTTCGCGATGCCGTACGTCGACGCCAACAGGATTCACACCTACTACGAGCACCACGGCGATGGGCCGCCTGCCGTGCTCTTGCATGGTGCGGCGATGGTGGCCGAAGGCTGGGGGCCGCAGATCGGCGCCTTCTCGAAACACTTCACCGTGTACGTGCCTGAGCGCCGTGGCGTTGGACGTAGCGCGGATATCGATAGACCCTGGACCTACTTCGAGATGGCGCGCGACACCGCCGCGTTCATGGACACACTGAAGATACGCGAGGCCGCCGTCATCGGGCTCAGCGACGGCGGCAACATCGGATTGATCCTTGCCTACTCACGACCGGATCTGGTGAGGAAGTTGGTGGTGAGCGGAGCGAACTCCAGCGCCGACGGCCTCGGCCCGTTCAAGGACGAGGTTGCGCAGATGACACCGGAAGCGTTGCTAGCGACAGCGCCACCCCAGGTGCAGCCGTGGATCGAAGTGCATCGCCGCGTCTCGCCGGACCGCGGCGCCGACCTCGTTCGGTCGTTCGCAAAAATGCGGCGCATGTGGCTCGACTACGAAATCCCCGTGGCGTCGCTGGCGGCGATCGCTGTTCCGACACTGGTGATGGCGGGCGATCAAGACCTCATCCCGGTCACGCACACGGTTGAAATCTGGTCGGCGATTCCCGGAGCACAACTCTGTATCGCGCCGGGGGCGAGCCACTTCTGGCTGCAGGAAATGTCAGCGCTCGCCAACGGACTCATCCTCGACTTCCTCTTGAAGCGCGTGGCTTGATAGCACCCGTGCGCACGACTCGCTTCCGCACCGTCCGCTGCATCATTCGCCAGGGAGATCGGTTTCTCCTCGTGATTCACCGTGGGGCGCGGGCGGCGGCTCGGAGATGGGGTCTACCCGGCGGACGCATGGAGGAGCGTGAGAGCTTCGAGGACACGGCGCGGCGCGAGATCCGAGAGGAGTTGGGGATCATCCTCGGGCCGCTGATCGAAGTCGGCGAGTATCGCTACAAGGGCGCGCGGCACAAGGTGCTTGGAACGGAATACGTGGAGCCCATCATCGTCTTTCATCGTGCCGAGTTGCGGAAGATCGGCTGGCACACTCTGGAGGAGGTCGTGGCGCTGGCACGTGCAGGCAATCTGCACGCCGGCTTCGAGCACCACGCCATCGGTGACTTCGTCCGCCAGATCACGACCGAGCGCGGAACGCGGGAATAGGAGCGAGGCGCGTTTCAGGCTAGCCAGCAGGCAGTCATGTCTCGCGCATATAGCTGATTCCGGGTGGCCCATGGTCCGAACCACTCGCCATATGCCATCGGCCATCCGCGAGTGCCTGCGGTGGCGAAACTTGGGTCAGCAATTCGACCAAAGCGGTTGCGCGTACCGAGTTACACGTCGCCGAGTTTTCGGGTCAGATCCACCTCGCGCATCGTCGTTACCGCGAAGACCAGCAACGTGGCCGCTTCGTCGAGGAAGCGCGTTTGCACGAAACGCAACCGACCGCGCGCCTTGATCAACTCGCTCTCGATGACGAAGCGTGGACCGACGACCGGTTCGAAGTAATCGATGCGCATGTTGGTGGTTGCCAGCCAGTGCCGCGGTGAGCCGGGTTCCTCGCCGGCGCGCACGGTCATCAGTGCTACCATGTCGACATACGTCGGCGTGAAGCCACCGAAGAGTTGACCGCGAGGATTCTTGACGTGTGCGGGGACGTGCGCGGCGATGCGAAGAAATCCCTTGCGCCGCTCGGTGACGGTCCACTCGTAAGCTTCGAGGAAATCACCTGCGGGATGACCGCGTCCGACCAGACGCGACGGATCGCTGGTCCACCACGGTCGCCGACGCAAGAGGCTGTCCGCGTCCGACGCCACAGCGCCGCCAGGTTTACGCTCGGCGCTCAAGGACTTCTTTGTCGCCATAGAGTCGCTTGACGCGGACGCTACCGGGCGCCCCGACATCGAGACAGAGTTCGCACAGGGTGCACTCGTCGAGGTTCTTCTCGACGATCTGCACCCCGCCGCCAGTTCCGGCCGCGAAGATGTTCACTGGGCAGACTTCGACCAGCTTCTTGACCAGCTCCGCGTCGTTGGCGACGGCCGGGCTCACTTCAACTGCGATGAACAAAGCCATTCGGACTCCCTTTACAACGGATTGAACGGATTAAACGGATTTGAGGGACTCGGATCGTGAACGTCGAATTGCTCTGGCCTCCGAAGCATGAATCCGTTCAATCCGTTTAATCCGTTGTAAACCATCTTCATCCGGTCATCCCGATTCGTGTCTTCACGAGCGCGGGGATGTCTTCGATGCGCTCGGCGATCGAGATGCCGGCGGTTTCGAGGCGCTTGATCTTCTCTGCTGTCGTGTCGGCCTTACCTTCGACGATGGTGCCGGCGTGACCGAAGCGCATACCGGGCATCTCGTCCATGAAGCGGCCGGCCATGAATGCGATGATCGGCAGCCGCGACTTCTTCTCGACGACGTAGCGCGCCAGCTCGGCTTCCATGCGGCCGCCGGGCTCGCAGTAGATCACGATCGCTTTGGTCTCGGCGTCGGCTTCGTAGAGTGGCATGAGATCGGCGTAGGTGGAGCCAATGACCGCGTCGCCGCCGATCGACACCGCGGTCGATTGCCCGAGTCCCGCCGCGGTCAGCGTGTTGCACATCTCCGTCGTCATGCCGCCGGAACGCGACATGACGCCGATCGGACCCTTCTTGAACGCCTTCTTCGCGTCGACCGCGCGGCCACCGAGCCCGCCCATCTTGGCTTCATCGGGGGACAAGACGCCGAGACAGTTCGGCCCGATGATGCGCGCGCCGCGCAGTCGCGCCAGCTCGACCATCTGCGCGACCTCGAAACGCGGGATGCGCTCGGTGACGACGACGATGGTTTTGATTCCGGCTTCGAGCGCCTCGTACACGGCGTCACGCGTGAAGGCCGGCGGTACGGCGACAACCGAGCCGTCGACCCGCGTCTTCGCGGTGATTTGCCTCACCGTGTCGTAGACCGGAATGCCGTAGACGTCGCGTCCGCCACGACCTGGGGTCACGCCCCCAACCACTTTAGAGCCATAGTCGAGACACTCGCGGCTCATGTTCACCGCCTCGCGGCCGGTGATGCCTTGAATGATAAAGGTGTCGTCTTTGGTGATCAGAATCGACATGCCGTCCTCAGTTCCCAACCATCAGCCATCTGCAATCGGCCATCAGCCAACCCGCATCTTCGCGACGGCGCGGCCGGCGGCTTCGTACATCGACACGGTGCGGTCGCAATACTCGACGCCGTAGTGCTTGAGGATCTTGAAGCCTTCGGTTTCCCATGAACCCGGAATGCGGAAGATGGCGATTTTCTCCGACGGCTTGTGGCCGGATTCGATCACGCCTTTGATGACGCCGCGGGCCACGATGTCGACGCGGGTGTTCGACACCACGTTCATCATCACTGCGATCTTCTTCACGCCGGGTTTGGAGAGAATCAGCTTGGTCAGTTCGCAGGTTTTGGTGACACTTGGGTTGCCGCCGATCTCGCAGTAGTTGGCGGGCCTGCCGCCGTGCTTGCGAATGGCATCGAACAGCGTGAGCGAGCCGCCGCCGGCGCCGATGACGAGGCCGAGATCACCGTCGAACTCGACGACGTTGCCGGCGACGCCGCGATGATCGCCGGCATCGACGGCCACACCTTTGATCTCGAAGTCCGTCGGCGGACGCGCTTGGCGCTTCTCTTCCGGATCGATGCCGAGCTCCTTGAGAATCGCCTTCTGGCTGTCGCGCGCGTCATCTTCCATGTCGACGTGGCCGTCGAGGCAGACGAAGCGGCCGTCGGCCAGCTTCGCCAGCGGATTGATCTCGGCGAGCGTGAGACCGTAGGTGATGAAGATGCGCGCCAAACCGGCGGTGATCTGCGCCAGACGATTGAGGTCGGAGCCGCTGATGTTGAGCGAGGCGATTAATTCCTTCGCCATGAAATCGGAGAACGGCAGCAGTGTGGAGAAATTGCGCTTGGCGATGTGTTGGGGATGAGTCTCGGCGACTTCTTCGATATCGATGCCGCCCATGTCGCTGCAAATCATCACCGGCAGCCGCGCCACGCCGTCCCAGGTCACACCGACGTAATACTCCTGGGCGATCGGGGCGCGCGCTTCGACCAGCACGCCGCGGGGCGTGTGGCCGTTGATGGTGAGCGCGAGAATCTTTTTCGCCGCGGCGGCGGCGGCGGCGGGGTTGTCGCTAAAGAGCACGCCGCCGGCCTTCATCCGGCCTCCCGTCAGCACCTGCGACTTGAGCACCACCGGCCCGGCGATCTCCGCCGCGATGGCGCTGGCCTCTTGCGGTGTGTGCGCGACCTTCGATCCCGTCGGCAGCGGCACGCCGTGCTTGCCGAACAATCGTTTCGACTCGTATTCATAGAAGCGCATCGGCAGCGCGGTACTACCTTCCCTGCGAAAGGTCAAATAAGTTGACGGCCTCGCGTGCCGCAAGAACCACGTCAGGGTGGCACAGGCTGCGCGGCGCACCACCCCTGGTCTGATCTGAAGGGCGATGATAGACAGCCAACACTTGGGCCGGCACTGTCCCGCCCGTCAATGAGCACGAGAGGACGTAGCGAGAATGGCAGACGTGAATGTGAGGCCGATCGATCTGGCGGGCGTGGAGAGTGTGGTCACCACCACCGACGCGCTGGTGCGTGAGGCGCTGGATGTCGCGCGCATGCGAACCGACGGCGGCAAGGGGATCGATGACGAACAGGTGCATTGCGAGCGACTCGCGTATGCCGCAACCGAAGTGGCCGCCGCTCGTGATCTGCTCGCCTACGCCAAGTCGGCCGCAGCGCAGGGCCATCGCGATCCGGTAGTGGAAGAGATGGCGGCCGTGTTCGCGGCGGAAGTTGCGCAGCGCGTGAGCGGCAACATCGACGCCCACGCGGAGGAATTCGGAATTGGCGACAGCCGCCTGAATCAGACCGTCGGCGAGTCGCAGATGAAAGCGTTGCTGCGCGCAGGTTTGAGCGACGCGCGCATTCGCGCGATCGGCCGCCACGTCGTCGAACAGCGCGGCGCGAATCACTCCTGGCTGGGCGACGAGATGGCAGTGATGACCCGCGATTCGGTGCGCCAGTTTGCCGAAAGCGAAGTCGCGCCGATCGCCGAGCACATCCATCGTCACGACGATCTGATTCCGGAGAGCATCATCGCGAAGATGAGCGAGCTGGGTTTCTTCGGTATGTCGGTGCCCGAGGAATTCGGCGGCGGCGGCATGGGCAACCTGGCGATGATTCTCACCACCGAAGAGCTGTCGCGCTGCTCGCTCGCCGCCGCGGGCAGCTTGATCACGCGCCCGGAGATTCTCACCAAGGCGTTGCTCAAGGGCGGCACGGATGCGCAGAAGCAGCAGTGGCTGCCGCCGATCGCGGCGGGACAGATCATGGTCGGCATCTCGGTGACCGAGCCCGATACCGGTTCGGATGTCGCGTCGGTGAAGTGCCGGGCCGATGCCGGTGAGGTTGGTGGCAAACAGAAGGGCTACGTCATCAACGGCGCCAAAGCCTGGTGCACGTTTGCCGGCCGCGCCAATGTGCTGGCGCTGCTTGCCCGCACCGATCCGGATTTGAAGAAGGGTGCACGCGGCTTGTCGCTATTTATCGTGCCGAAGGATGCGTTCACCGGGCACGAGTTCGAGATGAAGCAGTCGACCGGCGGAGTGCTAGTCGGCAAAGCCGATCGCACACCCGGCTATCGCGGCATGCATTCGTACACGTTGAACTTCGATAGCTACTTCGTCGCCGCTGAAAATCTGGTTGGTGAAGAGGGCGGACTGAACAAGGGCTTCTATCTCCAGATGAACGGCTTCGCCGCGGGCCGCTTGCAAACAGGCGGACGCGCGACCGGCGTGGCGCAGGCCGCGCTCGAATGCACGGCCGCGTACGCCAACGACCGCAAGCAGTTTGGCCAGCCGATCGGCAGCTTTCACCTCACGCAACACAAACTCGGCCGCATGGCGACGCACATCATGGCCGCGCGCCAGCTCACCTACGCGGCGGCGCTGGCGATGGACGCCGATGAATCCATCGCCATCGAGCCGGCGATGGCGAAGTTATTCGCATCGGACGTTGCCGTGTGGACCACGCAGGAAGGTCAACTCATCCACGGCGGCTGGGGTTACGCGGAGGAATTTGCGATCTCCCGCTACGTCGTCGACGCGCAAGTGCTGCCCATCTTCGAAGGCGTCAAGCCGATCCTCGAACTGAAAGTCATCGCGCGCAATTTGCTGGGAAGTTGATTCACTGCGGAGACACGGAGGCGCAGAAGCAGGCGGCGATGGCTGACACTTTCCTCTCCGAAGACGAGATTCAACAAGTCCTCGAAGCCCGCGCTGGCGCGCAGAAGCTCCTCGACGAGCTGTTGCAACGGCAGAAGGAGATCGAGGCCAATCCGCCGGACATTTCGGCGCAGCAACTCGCGGAGGGGCGCGCCGCCTTTCAGAAGGCGATCGACGCTGCGCGCCGCACGTTGACGAGCCTCGAAGAGGCAATGCGCGTGGCGGGAATCCAGTTGAACTAACCCAGCGGTACGGTCGCCGCTAAGCCCTCACGCCGAGTTTATCGCGCTGCTTCTTGCGGGCGGCGCGGCTCTCGGGGGTGATCCACACCGACATCGTGCGCAGTGCCTCTTCGTCCGTCTCGGCCGCCATGAGTGCCGCCGTCTCGGCGACGAACGCGGCCTTGGCATGCGCGTAAGCTTCGCGTGGAAATCCGGCGAGACGAGTGGCACGTTTGAGTACGGTCTCCTCAAACGTCTCGCGCGGAAACAACTCGTCGACCACGCCGAGGCGCAGCGCCTGACTCGCCGGGTAGAGTGCCGCGCCGAGTATCAGCTCGGTTGCTCGCGCATGCGCGAGGCGAAGCCGTACGATCTCGAAGGCCGCCTTCGGGAATGACGCGCCGACGGCGACTTCGTTGAGACCGACGCGATAGTCGCCCTCGGCACCGAGTCGATAGTCGCACGCCAACACGAGCACGAGACCGCCGGCGATGGCGTGCCCGTTCATCATTGCGATGGTTGGCTTCGGCAGCATCAGCAGCTTGCGATGCGTGTCACGGTAGAGACGATACAGATCGGTAGCCACTTCGTCGTCCCGCCGCGGGGCGGAGAAATCGAAGCCGCCGCTGAAGAACGAGCCAGCGCCGGTGAGGACGACAGCTCGCGTATCGTCCGACGCCGCGGCGTCGAGCGCCACGTCGAGATCGTGCAGCAGCGTTTCGTCGATGGCGTTGGCGGGCGGCCGATCGAGCGTGAGGATGCGCACACCGCCGTCAAGATCTCGTGCTCGAATCGTCATGGTGCTCGCTATAGCACACGACCACCACCGTGTAGCCAGACTTGCGAGAGGCGGTTCCTCTTGCGCGGAGAAGGGAGTAGTACGAGGCGCCAAGAAGCCGATCGTCAATGTCGAGATCTCATCGTCCGCTACGCCTTGCCGTGCTCGCTGCTGCGTGTTTCCTGCCAATCGCGGGATCGGCAGTGCCGAGCGCAGCGACAACTGCGTCGGCAACGGCGACTCCAACCATCACGTCGACGCCCATCCGGACGGCAACGCCCACACTGAGTGCGACCACGACGCGTACCGCCACGGCCACGCGCACCACCGTTTTCACGCGCACCCCGACCGCCAGCCCGACACCAACGCCGACACCGCCTCTGATCATTACTTTGAGCAAAGGCTGCGCGATTGGTTCCGGTGGGGATCGCGGGTCTCGCTTCGTGGACCTCTCGTTGCTGCTTGGGTCGCTGTGCTGGTGCGGCCGTCAGCGCGCCCGCTGTCGGCGTCGATCGGGGCTCAACCCCGTGCGCGACTGCTCGGCCTTCTTCTTGACACGGCGAATCGGTCCGTGGCAGAGCGCGACCAAATGAAGCCGGAGCTATTCGGACTATCGACGTACTTCCTGATGTGGGGCGTCGCGGTAGTGCTCGGCGTTTGGTCGGGCACGCGCCTGGCGCAGCGCGCGGGATTGCCGGCGCGCGAATCATTCCTGGCGGTGTGCGCGGTGGCGTTCGTGATCTTCGCCGGTTCGAAGCTGCTGTTCCTCACCGAGCACGTGCTGTTCCCCGACGATGACCCGATGCCGATCGGACAAAACAGTTTGTGGAAGATCTTTTGGCACGGGTTCCGAATTCCCGGCGGCATCCTGCTGCTAGCCGCGGCGCTACCGTGGATCGGCCGTGGCTTCGCGTTGCCGACGCGTCGCTTTGCCGACGCGATCATGCCTGCGGTGGGCGTCGCGGTCGCGTTCATTCGGCTCGGCTGTTTCTTCAACGGCTGTTGCTTCGGGGGTGTGACCCACTTTCCACTGGCGGTCACGTTCCCGCCGAGCGCGCGGGTGTACGAGTGGCAAATGATGCAAGGCCTGATTTCCGGACCGATGCCGCGGTCGTTGCCGGTGCACCCGTTGCAGCTCTACTTCGCCGGCATCGGCGTGTTGATGTACGTGCTCGGGCGTCGTTGGCAAAATACGAAACACGTCGATGGTGAAGTGTGGGCGAACACGTATCTGCTGTTCTTTGGCGCGACCTTTATGCTCGAACTGTTGCGACCGGCTCCGTTGCACCTCAACTTGATTCTGACGTCCACGGTGGTTGCCGCGACGCTGATCGTACGAACGCGCGTGCGCCAAGCGACGGCAGCCGTCGCCGGCGCGCATCCGTGAGCGGTGGGTCATGAGAGTGGCCGAACGGCTTCGACTTGCGGGTGCGGTCGGGGTGGTCGGTGGCCTCGTGCTCGGCGCGCGCGAAGCCCTGGTGGCTGCGCAAGCCAATGCGTTTGTGCAGCCCGGTCAGTATCTCGCACTGTATCTTTCAGTTCCGATACTCGCGTGGATGGTGTTGGCCGTCGCGTTGCTGGTGCCCATGGCGCTGCTGCCGCTTGCTCGGACGCCGCGGCGAGCATTCTCGCTGTTCGCGGTCGTCCTCGGTTTCGCGGGCGGGCTGTCGATCGCATGGCCGTGGTGCAACGCTGTGACCGATCGTCTCCGCGACGTTGGTGAAGCCGCCAACTGGCGAGTGACCGCGGCGGTGTGGGTAACGGCGCTTGGGCTTGCCGGCGGAGCCGCGGCGGTGATTGGCGCGGCGGCGGCATGGTACGCGGCGCGCGTGGCGCGACCGTTCCACTTCCTTTCGCGCTGCGCGTTGTTGGCGGCGCTACTCCTGCTCTGGCCGCCGCTGCGGTTCTTTGCGACTGATTGGGTGTGGGGCGTCGCCACGCACTCCTCGGCACCGCCGCTGCCGAGTCAGCCGAACATTGTGTTGATTTCGATCGACACGCTGCGGGCCGATCATCTCGGTTGCTACGGCGACACCCATGGCCTGACGCCCCACCTCGATCACTTCGCACACGAGGGCGTGCTGTTCGAGCAGACGATCACGTCGGCGCCGTGGACGTTGCCGGCGATGGCGTCGCTGTTCACGGGGCAGAACCCGCACCATCACGGAGCCGGCGTCATTACCAACCGGCGCGATCCGCTCGGTCGTTCCGCATTGCCTGCGGAAGGGTGGCGATTGACGACGGCTCTGCGGGACCGTGGCTACCGAACGCAAGCGATCGTCACCAATCCTTATCTCGCCTTGCGCTACGGTCTCGGCTCGGGCTTCGATGGCTATGAGAACGTGACGATCGAGTCGGAAGCGTTCTTGGCCTTCAGCGACACGACTGCGGTGCGATTGTTGCGTTGGCGGTGGCCGGATCTCATCGTCGGCGATCGCGGCGAGACCGTCAGCGACCGCGGCGTGCGCTGGCTCACGCGCAACAGCCAGGGGCCGTTCTTTCTGTGGCTGCACTACATCGATCCTCATCCACCCTACAGCCGCGCTGGCGTGACGCACCACAAGAGCTTCCGGGGCGACACGTCGTTTGCCAGCGATGGCCGCGACCCGGCGCCGTTCGCGCTCACGTCGCCTGATGTCGCGCGGCTCCGCAGCGGCGAGATTCGACTCAGCGCGGAACAGAAGGAAGCTGTGCGCGATCTCTACCGAGCCGAAGTGGCGAGTGTCGACGCAGCCGTAGGGCAGGTGCTGGCCGCGCTCGATGCGCAGGGTTTGCGCGAGCGGACGCTGGTGGTCGTAGTCGCCGACCATGGCGAGGAGTTCTGGGAACACGGCGGTGTCGAGCATGGACACACGGTGTACGAGGAATTGATTCACGTGCCGTTGTTGATCCGCTGGCCGGGCCATCTGCCGGCGGAAACCCGGGTTGCGCCGGTGGTACGAATCGTCGACGTGGCACCGACGATTCTGGATTTGCTCGGCATCGCCCCGCCATCTGATCTCGACGGCGCGACGCTCCGCGGCTTGACGCAGGCACCTGCGGTTCCGACCGAGGGACGACTCGCCCTGGTCGAGAACATGCTGTTTGCCGAAGAGCGAAGCGGTCTACGTACCGATCAGTTCAAGTACGTGCGCTGGGAGAACGGCAAGGAAGAGGTCTATTGGCTCGCCAACGACCCGCATGAGCAGCGCGATCTGGCGGGGAATAGGGAGGCGATAAAGCCACTGCGCGAGTTGCACATGCCGCTCGCGGGCACCACCGCGCTCGCGCCGCGAGGCACAGCGCCCGTGGATGATGGTGGCGCCGAAGCGGCGCTGCGCGCCCTCGGCTACCTCCGTTGAGTCTGCTCCGGTCAATCAGTTGATGTAGGCCGGTCTGTGATTTGTTCTTGACACAACCTCGCCCCAAGGATTAAGAGCGCAAACAGAATCACGCAGCACAACAGGTCGATTCGCCGGTTGCTTCTTTCGGGGGGAGAGATCATGGCGCATTCGGAAGCTTTCGCAGTTCGCAGTCGGACGTTGAGGCTGATTGCCAGTGGTGCGTTCGCGCTGTTGGCAGTCGCGTTTGTTGCCGCCAACATCATCGATCTACGCCGAGCCTTTGCGAGTACGAACACGATCACGTCGAGTGGTCCCGATACGCTGGGACGTGGTCTGCAGGATGTCTATCACGTTGTCCTGAGCGATCCGGCGCCCGCCAGTGGGCTGCAGATTACACTCGCGACTTCGAACGCTGTCGACTGCGTCGTCGCCCCGTCCGAATTCAGCGTCGGCCAAACTCCCTTGACGATCACCGTACCGGCGAATCACCGGCGACGGACCTTTGTGGTGCAGACCTTGCCCGGCGGCAGTGGCAACAACTGCACGATCACCATCACGCAGACCTCGCCCGCTGGATGGAGCGGCGATCCGCTGAACGTCGCGGTTGTGCCGGCCGCGCTGCGGGTGCGTGGGTTGGCGCGCACCATCGGCAATCGCGCGCGCGACGACGGCTTCTACGTCGAAACGGGTGTCCCGGGTAGCGGTCGTCACCTGCGCTTCGTGCAAGGCGTGAGTCGAGGTACCGACGCGGTGCCGGTCAAGTTATGCAGCGCGCAGCCAGCGATCGGAACGATCGTCGACAAGGCCGGTGTCGATAACCCGGCGACGCAGGGTGATCCGGTCGGGCAGGGGTGTGAAGACAACGTGATCACCCCGCCGTATGCACGCACGGTGCCGAATGACCTCCAGTTCGACCCCGATCCCAACGGTACTAACCAAACCGGCGACGTGACGGTCACCGCGACCGCGACGGGATTCTCGACCGATACGCGCACCGTGACCGTGCGGGCTTCGGCTGTGACTATCCGCGGCGTCGATGACCTCGGCGAAGGCTTGCAGGACGGGTATACGGTTGCGTTGAGCGACGCGGCAACAGCCGCGCAGACGGTGACGGTGTGTTCGTACGCGGCAGCCGACTTGAACACACCGAGCACCGCGGTGTGCGCGGTGGCGGCGACCGAAAATAGTCTCGGAAAGAGTTGCGTCGATCGCCAGGTACCACAGGGACGCTATCGCGCCGAGTTCGTCGTGCAAGGCGTGCTCAGTGGCGAGTGCGTGGTCCGCGCGACCGCCGGCGGATACGGCAGCGACGACAAGCCGATCAGCGTGGTGCAGCCGGCACTGCGGATCCGGCAATTGCCCGGAGCAATCGGACAGTTCGAGCGCAACGCGCCGATCTTCGTCGATCTCGGTGTGCCGGGAGAGCACCGCGTGCTGCGCTCGGTGCAGCAATGGCGCAAGGGCCTCGAGACCGAGGCGGCCCGTGCACCGCTCACCGTCACCGTCTCCAGCGATGCCAAGATGTTCGGTACCATCGTCGACAAGACCGGTACAGACAACGGCGACGACGGTGCGGAGACCGCCAATGTCCAGCCGGCGGCATCGCGGACTGTGCCCGGTGATTTGCAATTCGATCCGAAGCAGGGGCGCGACGAACCCGTGTTGGTGACCGCCACGGCAACCGGGTTCATCAAGGCCGAGAGAGAGATCAGCGTTCAGGCGGCGACCCTGCAGATCACCGGTCAGCACGACGAGATCGGCGCCCGTTTGCAGGAGGACTTCACCGTGCATCTGCGGTCGGCCGCCGGGCATGCGGCGACGCAAGTGACCATCGAGTCGACCACCACGGCAGTGTGCTTGGTGTCCGCGACAGCGAACACCGTGCCGACCATCGACTCCAACACACAGAAAAATGAGATTGTGCGCCTCGTCGGGACGAACGAAGACAGTGCGGACTTCGTCGTCCATGCGCTCGACAATGCGGCGGGTGGAACGTGCACGATCACCGCGCGTGCCGATCTGTTCGCGTCGGACGAGAAGAATATCGACGTGGTCGCACCGGGCATCCAAATCCGCGAACTGCGGCGCAATGTGCCGTTAGCTTCGAGCGGCGAAGGATTCTTCGTCGAAGTGGGCGTTCCGAACAGTCAGGCCACCGCATTGAAGTTCACCCAGCGCGTACGTAAAGGTACCACCGACGTGCCGACGAAGGTGTGCAGCGAGAAGCCCACCGTTGGTGTCATCAAGAAGCTGGGCGTGGATCACGCGCCCGCACTCGACGATCCGCTGGGTCAGTCCTGCGAGGACGACAGCATCCGCCAAGCCTTCTCCCGCAATGTGCCGAACGACCTCGAGTTCGTTCCGACCGGTCTCGGCTCTTCGCTGGTGACGGTCACGGCGCCGGATTTCCTGACTATGGATAAGGCCGGGCGCATCGAGGTCACGGTAACCGGTCCGGCGATTCGACTCGTCGCGCCGCCGCAGTTGGGTTCGAATCTCCAAGCGGGGGGTGAGGTGCACCTGACGCAAGTCGCCGGCACCGGCGGCGTGCAAGTCACGATCACCAGCAGCGATACCGATCGCTGTCGATTGGCGCCGAACGCGTCGACGGCGGGATCGACTAGCCCGTTGGTGGTAACGGTGAGCGACGGCAACGATACGGCTGAGTTCGTCGTCGCCGCGCAGGGCGGTCTCGACGGCGTGACGTGTACGCTGACCGCAACTGCCGCGAGCGGCTATTCGTCGGACGAATGGACTATCGAGATTGTGCAGCCCGGGCTGCAGATCGTTGACCTCGATCCGACCCTGAGCACCACGACGCCACCGTCGTCGTTGACGGTGCAGATCGGCGTGCCGGGCGGGCACGATCATCGACTGCGCGCGGTGCAGGCGCTGCGCCTCGATGACACGCAAGTGCTGCAAGTGAAGGTAACAGTGTGCACCGAAGACAAGAACGTGGTGCGCATCACCGATGGGACGTTGGAGCCGGCCGACCCCGGCTATCCGAATCGCGAGTGCTATTCCAAGTTCATCAACGAAGGCGAATCGCAAGTTGTGTTCGCCCTCGAAGTGCGTGGCGTGGGCCGCACCGTATTGACGGCGGGCGCCCCCGGTTTTGTAGTGACCGATCGCGCTGAACGTCCGGTGCGTGTTTCGCAAGCCTCGGTGAACCTCAACCCGCCGGCGCATTTGGGTTGGAATCTCGAAGATGTTGCGCACGTGGTCATGAGCAACGACGACGGCAATACCATCACCGTGGTGGCCGCAACGCCGGATGTCTGCCGGGTGTCGACGAGTGCGTCGATCCTCGGTGCCGACGTACCGAACAACAATGTCGTGCTCTCGATCGCGGCGGGCAAGCGCTCGGCGTCCTTCTTCGTTCAGGCGCTCACGCAAGTGACGGAGATCGGCACCTGCACGCTCAACGTGTCGGGAATCGGCATCGAAGCGTTCTCGCAGGATGTCGAGTTACGTCCGTCGCGGCTGCGAATCCACGGTCTGCCAAGTAAAATTGGCTCGCAGGCGAACAACGAACCGTTCTTCGTCGAAATCGGTCCCGAGAACCCGAACAATCCCGATGCCGTCGTGACCAATCGTCAGAACCGCGACAGCATCGCCAGTGCGCAGGCGCTGCGGCCGGGCGCGGGCGCGCGGACCGTGCAGGTGTGCAGCTCAGTCGCGACGGTTGGCAAGATTCGCGACCCCGAAGTGCCGCACACGACTGCGGCGTGCGCCGACTCGACGATCGAGGAGGCGGACAGCCAGACCCCCGACTTCCAATTCGATCCTGGCGACGATGGTACGACCGTCGTCGACGCCAGTGTGCCCACCGATCCTTTGATCGAAACGACGCAAGAGACGGTGCGCGTCAGCGCCGTCAGTTTGAGCATTCGCGGTTCCAATGCGGTTGGAGTGAAGCTGCAGGATACCTTCCACGTCCGACTCGGGAAGAACGCGCAGCCCAACGGTGTCCAAGTCACCGTGCAAGCGTCACCGAGCCGATTGTGCACGGTGGCGTACCTCAACGGATCGCAAGACCCGCTGATCCCGCCCGACATCACGCAGGTAGTCTTCACCATTGCCGAGGGCGAGCGGAAGGGTGACTTCCTAGTCCGCGGCGTCGCCGCATCACTCGATGATGACGATACCTGTCATCTCACCGCGACCGCCACCGGCTTCAATTCGGACGACGACTACATCACGGTGAACACCCCAACGTTCAAGATTGTCGGCCTCGACGACACGGTGTCGACTCTCGATGATCCGGATCGCTTCGAAGTGCGCACCGGTCTGCTCGACGGCAAGAAGTTCGATCGCCAAGGTGTGCAGTTGGCAACGACGGTGAAGGCCTGCGTCGATGAGCCCGGCATCGGCATCATCACTGGCGGGGCGCCGGTCACTGGCGAACCGAGTTGCCAAAGCGCCGTGATTGCCGCCGGCGCCGACGCGACGAAAGCGTTCTCGCTGAAGGCGCTGGCCGCGTCGCCGCCGGACGTCTGCGTAACCATCTCGGCGGATGGGTTCGACTCGGTCCAGAAGTGCGTCGAGGTCAATGCCGCCAAGACTCGCATCCGCAATGGTTCATCGGATCTCGGTGCAGGATTGCAAGACGAGTTCACGCTCGTGCTGAGTCAAGAAGCCACGGCCGATCTGGATGTGAACGTGTGTGTCGCACCGCAGGGATTGGGCCAGGTCTGTGAAGTCGCGCGCACGCGCGGTGAGAACGGCGCGAACTGCGTCACGGTCACCGTTCATCAAGACAAACGCGAGCGCAACTTCTGGGTGCAAGGCATCGAGGCCACGACCGGCGACTGTGCGTTGACCGCCACACCAGTGGGCAACACGCAGTATGCGATTGGCACCCGCACCATCGAAGTCGTCAATCCGGCGTTCCAGATCGACGATCTGCGCTCACGCCACGCCGCGACGGATTCGCCCGATCATTTCAAAGTCGAGATCGGTGTGCCGGATGACCACAATCGCCGTCTCTCCGCTGTGCAGGAGTTGCGATTCAACACGCGCCCCGGCGCCGTCGCCACTGTCATGCCCGTGGCGTGCAGCAGCGATACCTACGTCGGGCCGGTGACCGGTGGCGCGGCGGATGCCACTGATCCGACGCACTGCCGCAAGGGCACGATCTACCAAGAACGCTCCGAGACGTCGGAGTTCGCTTTTGATCCGGAGCACGACGGCGACACGTTCGTCTACGTGCGCGAGGTCAACGGCTACGACCCGACCGATGCGGCGACCGTCCACGTCAGGGTCGGCAGCAACTTCCTCATCCTGACGGTGCCGGATGTCGGAGCCGGATTGCAGGACGATGCGACGATCGCGCTGAGCCGGGTTGCCGGCATCAACGGCGTCGCGGTCACGATCACCAGCGACACGCCGGCCAACTGCGTGGTGGCCGCCGATGCCTTCACAACTGGTGCTGGCAGCGTGGCGGTGACGGTGCTCGAAGGCGATCGCAGTGCGTCGTTCGTTGTCGCGGGGCTCGAAGGGCGCGCGAATACGGATTGTCGCTTGCGCGCCACTACGCCCAATTTCATCGGCGATCAGAGTGACAGCCAGGTGGTCGACTTCGGCGTCCAGATTGTCGGGCTCGACTCGACCAAGAGCACGACCGAGCCACCCGATCCGTTCGACGTGCAACTGGGAATTCCGGCGGACCGCGTCAGCCACGTGCAGGCGGTTCGCAGCGGGGCGCCGGCCACAGTGCCGGTGCAGGCGTGCAGCAGCAAGACGCAATACGGCACCATCGGCGGCGCAGCCTGTCAGGCGGCGAACATCGCCGCCGAACACGCCGCCGCGACGTTCCAGTTCGTGGTGGTCGCCGCCGGGTGTACGCAAGTGACGGCGACCGGTGGAACCGGCAGCGACTCGCAACGCGTGTGCATCCGCCAGACCGCGGTGAAGTTGATCGGCCCGCAGCCGATTCATGGCGTCGACTTCATCGGCAGAGAACTCGAACGCAAGTATCAAGTGCAGACGAACGTGCTGTCGGGTCTGAACGTCACCATCGCCATCGACTCCGATCCGGCGGGCGCGTGTCTGGTGTCGACCGCGGCCAACGTCGTTGGCAGCAGCGTGCCGCAAGTCGTGGCAATTCCAGCGGGCAAGAACAGTGTGGATATCTACGTCCAAGGCGTGGCCTACGGCCAGTGCGTGCTGAGTGCCTACGGGAACAATTTCTCCACGGTCGAACGCCAGATCGTCGTGGTCCAGCCGCGCCTCAAGCTGCGCCATCTGCCGGCCAAGATCAGCGTGCAGGCACGCAACCGGCCGTTCTTCGTCGAGATCGGTCCGGCGAATCCCAACTTGGTGCCGCGCGATTTCAATCACGACAACCGCCACGGCATCGTGGAACCGCAGTTGGTGTACCCCGGCGTCGCGTCGCCGGGTAAGCTCGTGCAAGTGTGCAGCAGCAAGCCGGCGGTGGGCAAGATCGTCGATCCCGAAAGCGCGGCAACGGGTGCATGTGCGGACTCGTACATCCCGGTGACTGAAGGCGCGACGCCCGATTTCCAGTTTGACCCGGTCGACGAAGATGCCAACGATGACAACACCACCGATGTGACGGCGACTAGTACTGATGTGATCGAGACCAAGATGACCGTGCGAGTCAGCCTCACGGCTCTCGCCATCAACGTCGCCGATGTTCTCGGCGCCACGCTGCAGGACACCTACAACGTCGAGTTGGGCCGGCCGGCTCCAACCGGCAACACGCAAGTGACGCTAGTTGCCA
Source organism: Deltaproteobacteria bacterium (assembly GCA_016178705.1). NCBI lineage: Bacteria > Pseudomonadati > Myxococcota > Myxococcia > Deltaproteobacteria bacterium. The sequence goes on from JACOST010000020.1 coordinate 70,309, forward strand.
AGCCGGACTACGTCTGCACGCTCGTCGGGGGCACCTCGGTTCCCGATGGCACGCAGTTGGTGGTGACGGTGCTGGACGGCAAACGCCGTGGCGACTTTGCGCTCAAAGGTGTGACGGCCGACCCTGACCACCTGTGTCACCTCAGTGCGACCGCGTCGGGCAGCGAACCCGCCGAAGCGGATGTGCAGATCGTGCCGCCAGCGCTGCGGATTGTGCGGCTCGATCGCGAGGTCTCGACGTTCGACGATCCCGATCCGTTTGTCGTCCAGACCGGCGCGCGCCACCCGGACAACCCGAATCGTTTCGAACAGCAGTTCGTTACCGCGGCCACGGACGTGAAAGCCTGCGTCGACGATACGACGAAGGGCGAAGTCCTCGGCGGCGTGGCAGTCGTTGGCGAACCCAATTGTCGCAAGGACAGCGTCGCGATTCTGACCAACGAGACGCGCGCCTTTGCGCTCAAGCCGAAAGCGGAACCGCAGGTGTGCGTCACCGTGTCGGCGACTGGCTTTGACGGCCAGCAGGTGTGCGTGGACATCAATGCCAGCAATATCCGGCTGCACGCGCCAGATCTGATAGGTGCCGGCTTAGAGGACGATGCCTCCCTGACGCTGGGGCGCAAGGCCCCTGCCAACCTGCTCATCCGTGTGAAGGTCGCCGACGCCAGCGTCGGTCGCTGCGAAGTCTCGGCGCAAGAAAATCAGAACGGCGCCAACTACATCGATCTGCCGGTCGACCAGGATCGCCGCAATGCGAAGTTCTGGATTCAAGGCGTCGAGGGGCAGATGGGTGAGTGCGCCCTCGAAGCCTTTGAGATCGGCACCTCGTATTTCCATACCGGGCATCGTTCGATCGATGTCGCCACAGGTGCGTTCCAGATCAGCGACCTGAAGGGCCGCCACGGCAGCCTCGATCCCGATGATCAGTTTGTGGTCGAGATCGGCGTGACCAACGACAACCTGCGTCACCTCGTGACCGTCCAGGAACTGCGCTACAACACCCGCGCCGGTAACCGCCCGTACCTGACACCCTACGTGTGCGCGAAGGCGACGACGACGATTCCGCCAGTGCCGGGCGTGGTGGTTGGTGGCTTGGTCGATGGCGGCGATGCCGACTGTCGTATCGGCATGATCAACCAGCTCGACTCCGGCACCTCGCAGTTCTCCTTCGATTCACTCGCCGCCGGTGAAGTCGACGTCTACATCCGGCAGATCAACGACTTGATCCCGACCGATGCTGCATCGAAACACGTGATTGTCTCGGACACGAACCTCGCGATCGTCGGACCCGATTGGCTGGGCAACGGGCTGCAGGATGACTACCACATCCGCTTGGGCAAGAAGGCAACCAGCGACGTCGACGTCACGCTGACTGTGAACGCGGCGAGCACCACGATGTGTCGCGTGGCGCAAGATCCGTTCAGCGCGAATCAGACCGTCATCCACGTCTACATTTTGAAAGGCGAACAGCGGGGGACGTTTGAACTCCGCGGCCTTGCCGAAGGCGCGTGCGCGTTGCAAGCCGTGGCGACGGGATACAAGACGGATGACGAGACCATCGACATCCGGCCGCCGGCGCTGGCGATCACCGACCTGCCGCCGACGCAGACCGTCGGCAATGCTGACAACCGGTTCACGGTCGAAATCGGTGTCGCCAATGAAGCGCGGCGTAATCTGCGGTTCCAACAACAGTTGTCTTACGGCGGCAGCGGCCAGCGCATCGAAGCGTGCAGCAGCATCGCCACAGTAGGCAGCGTTGTCGGCGGCGATCCGCATCCGGACCCGCTGAAGACCAATTGCCGGTCGACCGTGATCGCAGCCGGCGAAGATGAAACCGATGTGTTCCTATTCCACCCGAACACGCAGGGCGATACGGTCGTTACGGTTGCGTGCATCGACGCCAACGGCGTGATGACCGACAACTGTGACACCGTCGATGCCGGCAGTCGGAACGTCCATGTGGTGCAAGCCGGCATCACGATTTCCGGAGCGGCGCTGCTCGGCGCCGGTTTGCAAGACAACTACGCCGCCGTGCTCGGGACGCCGGCGCCCAGCGCTGGAGTTAGTGTCACCATCAGCAGCGCCACCCCGAATCGTTGCAAAGTGGCGCATACGTTCCTCGAAGACGGGGTCACCGCGCTGGCGCCGATCCTTGTGACCAAGGGGCATTCGCGTGCCGAGTTCGTCGTGCAGGGCGTGCAGTACGAAATGGGCGAGTGCCGCATCGTCGCCACTGCCCCACTCTATGTCCAAGGCGAACGCTCAATTGACATCCAGCTCCCAGCACTCGCGATCCATGGTCTGAAGCAACGCCACGGCGCGCAAGATGCCGACGATGACATACGCGTGAAGGTCGGGGTGCCGATGCACAACCGCACGTGTGTGCGGCGTCTGTGCCAGCCGGTCGCCATCAATGGCGGGCTCACCGTCGATGCGTGCAGCAGCGACCCCGGGTTCGGGGCGATCAAGGGCGGCACCGTCCTCGACTCGAAGTGCGACCGGACGACCATCGCGAAGGGTCAGTGCGAGACCAACGCCTTCGCCTTCGATTCACTGACCGCCGGCGACACGACTGTGTACGTGACCTCGCCGATGATCAGCGAGAATGTCGACTGCGACACCATCCCCGTCCACATCGTCAACGCGGCGTTGAGTCTGAATGGACCCGACGCGGTGGGGATCGATTTGCAAGACAACTTCCGCGCGGTCTTCAGCACCGCACCGCCGGCTGGCAGCCATGTCTTCGTGAACTTCAGCGGCGCGTGTACGGTCGCGCAATACGAAGCGGGGCCGCCGATCGGTCCGTTGCCGACCCCGCAACTGCTCACGCTCACCGTCCCCTCCAGTCGGGCCCGAGTGGAGTTCTGGGTGCAAGGCTTGGCGCCTGGCGGCGCGTGTGAGATCAGCATCACCACCGACGCGTCCGGATTCAACAGCGACACCGAGATCATCGATATCCCAACGCCGGGCGTACGCATTCGTGGCCTCGACACCACGCGCTCGACCGCTGCACGTGACGAACCTTTCAACGTCGACATCGGGGTGGCCGAAGACGATGAGACCAACCTCGACACCGTGCAAGAAGTGCGGCCGCACAGTACGGCGTACCCGCTGACACTGGTAGGGAGCAAGCGCGGGGTGCCGCTGAAGGTCTGCAGCAGCGACACCGCCGTCGGCACCATCGTCGGCGGGACGACGAGCGGCAACTGTTCGCGCGGACTCGTCGAACAACTTCATTCCAACACGGCAACCTTCGCCTTCCACTCGGGTACCACGGCTGATGTGACGACGGTGTACGTGGCGGAAGACGGCGAAGCGTTGATCCTCACCGATGCGTCAAGCCGGGATGTGCAAGTGGCGGCGGACACCGTCAACATCACCGGACCGAGTGCGCTCGGCGCGGGACTGCAAGACGGCTATCGCGCGGTCTTGACCAAGGCCGCCGCGGCGGCCGGCAGTGTCACCCTCCGCAGCCTGACGCTGGCTACGTGTATCGTGTCGGCGAGTGAGGTGACCGAGGGCGGTGAGTACGCGACCGTTCCGATAGGCGCCGGTCACACCGGGGCGGACTTCTTCATCCAAGCCTTGGAAGGCGTGGAAGGGCCTTGCGATGTCACCGCAACGGCGAGCGCCGCACTCGGCAGTTTCGTCGTCGGCGAGCGGATCATCGATGTCCAGACGCCGGCAATACGAATCATCAATCTCGACACGTCGCTGTCATCGACGGCGGCGGATGATCCGTTCAACGTCGAGATCGGTTTGGCGCGCGAAAGCCATTCGACGTTGGCGGTAGCGCAAGCGGCGCGGGCGCGCACGACGGGCGGCGGCGTGCCGGTGACCGTCTGCACCGAAGACGACAAAGTCGGCGACATCGTCGTCGGTGGCGTCGACTACAAGTGCATCAGCGTGACTATCGCCGCGAAGAAGAGCCGCACGGATGACGGCGTGCTCAAGTTCAACCCGATCGGTAACGGCGTGGGTGGCAAGGCGACCACCACCGTGACTGCGACGGCGATCGGCTTCGATCCGACCGACGCCGCCAGCAAGGACGTCGTGGTGTCGAACAACGTCACTCGCATCGGCGGTGTCGACACGCTCGGGTCCAGCCTCGAGGATCAGTTTACGTTGAGCATCGCCAAAGCGCTCACCGGGGCGACGCTGTTCACCGTAACCAGCAGCACGCCGAACCTCTGCACCGTCTCGGGCAGTGAAACGGTGGCTGGGATTGATCATGTCGACCTCACCATCCCTTCGGGGCGCACGCGTGCGTACTTCTTTGTGCACGCGCAAGACGATCAGACCGGGACGTGCAAGCTGTCCACCAGCACCGCAGCCGTCGGCGTGACGCCGGCGCAGGTCGAGATCCGGATTGTCACGCCCGGCCTGCGGATTCAGGATCTGGCGGGGAGCATCACGACGACGGCGGCCAACGACTCATTCATCGTGCAGACGGGTGTGCCGTCCAACAGTCTGCGCACGCTCAGCGACGTGCAAGAACGCCGTGCTGGTGCAGCGAACCTCACCGTCACAGCGTGTTCGACGGACCCGACGAAGGCCAAGATCACTACGGCTGGCGGAACCGCGCCCTGCGGTACTGCACTGATCGGAGCCAACAAAGACCAGACCGCGACCAACGATCTCGCATTGCATCCGGAGGCTGGCGGTGGCCCGACCACCGTCCGCGCCGAGGCGACGGGCTTCATCTCGACCGATGCGGCGAGCAAGGACGTGATGGTCAGTCAACAAGTCATCAACATCACCAGCTCGAACAACGTCACGGCGATCGGTGCGGGATTGCAGGACACGTTTACCGTGAAGCTCAGCACCCGTGCAGCAACCGGTGGTCTTGGCGTGACGGTGACGAGTCTGACCCCAACCATTTGTTTGGTGGCGAAGGATGTCTCCACCGCCGGCGTCGCCACCACGCCGTACAGTTACGGCCTCACCGTGGCTGGTGGACACTACTCGGTGAACTTCGCCATTCAAGCACTGGAAGGGGTCAGCGGTGTGTGCCGGGTCAGCGCGAGTCAGACCACCGGCACGGGCTACAGCCCCGACGAGTTCAGCGTCAACGTGGGCGCCGGCGGTTTCCGCATTCGCAGTCTCGACCCGACCACCACCAGCAATGCTGCCAATGACAGCTTCTTCGTCGATGTCGGCGTTCCGAAGGACAGTCTGAGCGATGTGCGCTGGGTCCAGAGCGTCCGCGCCGGCGCACCACAAGCGCTGTCGGTGGAAGTGTGCAGCAGCAACTCCGCCGCTGGATTGATCGCCAGCACGTCCGGATCGCCCGCCCAATGCAAGACGGTCACGATCGCTCAGGGTAGCTCGGCGACTGCTACCAACGTCGTCCAGTTTGATGCGCAGGGCAACGGCACCGCAGAACTCTCGACGACGGTGGACGCGCACGCCACTGGCTTCATCACCACCGACGCCGGATCGATCGATGTCGTCGTGGCTGGCGTGTCGCTCTCGTTCGACGACACCGGGCTCGACCGAGTGGGTGCGGGACTGATGGATACCTTCAAGGTGGTATCGAGTAAGGACGCGATCGGTGATCAGACCGTGACCGTCACCTCGCTCACGACCAACGTGTGCCTGGTTGCCCCTGACGAGGCCACCACGCCCGCGCCAACCGCGCCGGTGGTGATCAAGTCGGGTAATCGTTCGAGGACGTTCGAGATCATCGGTCTCGAGAACGTTCAGGGAGCGTGTCGCCTGACCGCGGTCGCCAGCGGCATGTCCGACGGCTTCGGGGAGTACGATATCGTCCCAGCCGCACTTCGCATCCGTAATCTGTCGACGAGCAAGACCATCGGCGCCGCCGATGATGCCTTCAACGTCGACGTTGGCGTCGCCAAGGCGGATCTGAGCAGCCTCCAAGGAACGCAAAAGGTTCGCACCGCTTCGACGGGAACCGTGATCACGGTGTGCTCGAGTTCGCCGACCCTGGGGAGTGTCGTCAACGGAGGACCGGCCGCACCAGGGTGTGCCACGACCACGATCTACGCGGGCGCGTACACCGACGCGACACTGAAGTTCCGTACGGGAACCGGCAGTGCCACGACGACGGTGGATGCGTCGGCTCCGAATGATATCACCACCGACGCCGGCTCGGTCGACGTGAGCGTCAGCGGCACCGTGTCGCTGGCGATCAAGAGCACCTCCACCGCTGTCGGTGCGGGTCTGCAGGACGGGACGTTCTACGTTCAAGCCGGCGCGACGGCGACCGGTACGATAAGCCTCAGTGTGACCAGTCTCACGCCCGGCTTGTGCGTCGTCGCATCCAACGGGACGACGGTCGGTAGCGCGTCTCCAGCATCGGTGACGCTCAACGCGGGCACCAGCATCTCCAACTACTTCTGGGTTCAGGCGATCGAAGGAGTAGTCGGCAGTTGTCAGCTCAGCGTGACGGCAAGCGGCTACGCACCTGGCAGCGGGGTTGCCGACATCGTCAAGCCCGCGCTCCGCGTGGTGAACTTGGCGTCGAGTATGGTCTACACAGCAGCCAACGATCCCTTCAACGTGCAGGTTGGTGTCGCCACGTCCGACAAATCCGATCTGCTCTTCGTCCAGCAAGTTCGCTGGGGCAATGTCGCCGGGTTTGATTTTACCGTCAGCAACACCGCCGTGTCGGTAGCGGATCTGCTCTCGACGATTCCGCCGTCACCCGGGGACGTGGTGACGGGCCGGATACTCCAGGGTGAATCGCAGACCGCCGAAGGCCAACTGCAGTTCCATCCGGGGGCTGCCGGCGGCACGACAGTGACCGCGAGCAATCCCAATTTCACGACCACCGCCGCCGGCACTGTCAACGTATCGCTGACCAGCGGTGGTGGCGGCGGTGGCTGCTGAGTCTCGCAGCGGGCGGGGAGGGCAGGCAGCTCCCCGCCCGCATCACTTCGACCGCGATCTCTTCATCATCGTCCATACCGCGCCGCCGCAAAGTGTCGTGTCGCGTAAATGTCGGCGATAGGCGATCTTTTCTGAGGCGTAGGGGCGATGCATGCATCGCCCTCCGTGTTTCTCCGCGGTGGACGTCAATTCGCGGGCGACGTATGCGTCGCCCCTACAGGGAACCGGGAGTGCTTCGTCGCTCGTTCCTACCAA
>JACOST010000021.1 GCA_016178705.1 Deltaproteobacteria bacterium
GGGAGGTTCACCGGGAGACAACCATCAACGCCAGTGGCCCGGTGCGGCTGCGCGCGGACCACCACCCCGCCGCCCCCGCAGAGAAGAGGTGTGGCTTTCATCCCGCCCCTTGACAAACCGAACCATGGCAGACGCAGAGAAACCCGCGTATCATGGCTCCCCACTTTGCGCCTTCGCGCCTCTGCGACTTTGCGTTGAGTTCCCTTCTGCAATTTGAAGTGCGACCGCCGCGGCGCGCCATCAGTGCATCGCGCTGCGGTCACTGTGGCTCAACGTCCAGATATGATGTTAGGCGGCAGGCTTGCCAACGCGGGCAAGCGCCACGCGATAGAACTCATGCCCGTGCATCTTGCGTGCGGCGTCGCCGAAGTAGCGCTGACGATACTCCGCGGCGCCGAGATCGCTTTCGAGAGACAGGCCGCGCTCGGCGAGGAACTCCGGCAACTGGCTTGGGTCGATTCCGAAAGTCAGCTTCTCGCCGGCCCGCTCGAGCGAAGCGAAGAGATTCTTCGTGCCGTCGAATGCGCTTGGCCGCGTGAGTACGTCGCGGTGAACGTACGTGAACAGGAGAAGGCTGCCGGGCGACGCGCGCGAACACCACCGCAGGGTCGTATCGACGGCGGCTTCCGTCAGGTAGTTCGTGACACCTTCCCAGAGAAAGAAAGTGCGCACCGACTCGCGGTAGCAGGCAGCGGCCATGACGGACGCCAAGTCGCGCTGGTTGAAGTCGATGGCAACGAACCGAACGTGCGTCGGCGCGATGAAGAGCACACGTTCCAACGCCTTTCGCTTCGTTGCCTGCGTATCGGGATGGTCGACTTCGAAGACGGTCGTGTCGCGCAAGCACCGCAAGCGATACGCCCGTGAGTCGAACCCCGCACCGAGGATGACGAGCTGTTCCATGTGCTCGCGAATGGAAGCCGCGATTGCATCATCAATGAGCCTAGTACGAGCGACCACCGAGGAACGTACCCCTGGCCAGCGGTTGTCGATGTAGCGAGGCACGAACTCGCGAAGGCCGGGAATGGCCGCGAGCCTGGCCACCAGGGTGAGCGGCCACGTCAGGAAGGTCCGAGCAAAGCGGTCCTCGAAGAGTCGTCTGCGCACGGGAAGCGCCGACTCGATCGCGCGGAAGAGCGCGTTCTGTTCCGCAGTGCGACTTGCGCGCCCGTCTCGCACGGATTCACCGACCGGGTTTTGAAGCCGTGCCGCCCAGCATGCGTTGCAGGCAGATGTCCAGCACTTCGACGTAGGGTTCGACCGCGACGTGATGATCCCATTCTGCTTGCAGCACGAAGCCATGAAACACCGCGATCATGAAGCGAGCGGTGGCGTCCGGATCTAGCTCGCGCGGGATTTCCTTCCGGCGTTGTCCCTTGGCGATCAGTGCGCAGAGGAGCTTGCGCGGCTGGTCGATACCGCGCCGGACCAGCTTCAGAATCTTCGGGTTGCGTTGGGCCTCCGCCCACAACTGAACGCTGACGCGCCGCCGCAATCGTTCCTTGGGGTCGGTGAGGTCGCTGAAGAAGGCGTCCCGAATGTGAGTCAGCGCGTCCGCGACGTTCGACTGCTTTTGCGCCGCCGCGATGAACGCTTGCTCCCGCGCATGGCGCTCGTCGGCGATCGCTTCGATGATTTCCTCCTTGCTGTCGAAGTAGTTGTAAATCGCTCCCGGGCTCAGCTTGGACTGCGCGACGATGTCCTGCATGGTTGCGCGGTGGAATCCTTCGCGTGCAAAGCAAGCGACGGCGGCATCGAGAATCTGATTGCGCCGCGCCGCCAGGTAGGACCGGCTGACTTTAGGCATCGGACCCCCGGCGCGTCATCGCGTCACCTGCGTGCTGCGGAACGCGGGCGACCGCGACGTGATAGAAGTCGTATCCCTTCATCTGCTCCCCATCGGGTCCGAAGGCCTGCCGGCGATACTCCCGTGCGCCGGCATCGCGCTCCAATTGCAGCCCGTGCTGGCGCAGATAGTCGGACAGCTCGCTCGGATCGAGACCAAACGTCCATGGCTCGCCCAATCGCTCGACGTCGCGCAGAATTCCCGCCGCGTCCTCGAACTGCCCAGAACCATCGAGGGCGCCGCGATGCACGTAGGTGAAGATGAGGTGGCTGCCCGCAGCGCAGCTCGCAATGAAGCGAAGTACCGCATCGACGGACTCACCGGTGAGGTAGTTGGTGACGCCTTCCCACAGAAATACCGCCGGCCGTAGCGGATCGAGTCCGGCTTGCCGCAGTGTGTCGGGCAAACTCTGCCGATTAAAATCCATCTCGAGGAAATGGACATTCTCCGGAATCGCGGGAAGCGTGCGCCGCAAGTGGGCAAGCTTCACGGCGCGAGTGGCCGGGTGATCCACCTCAAAGACAACCGCGGAGCCGATGTCGGATAGCCGATAGGCGCGGCAATCGAATCCGGCGCCGAGGATCACCACTTGGTCGATGCCGTCGCGCAATGCCTGGTTGAGCGTGTCGTCGATCAGGCGCGTGCGGGCGATGCCCGACGTGCGTGCGCCCGGGATCCGCCGATCAGCATACCACGCGATCAATGTCCCAAGCAGTGGCAGGCGCGACAACCAGACCAGGCGGCGAAGGGACGAGCGCAGGAAGTGAATCGCGAAGGGATCGGCGAATAGCCGTGAGCCTGGTGGGCGCGCCGATTCGAGGGCGCGAACGAACGCGATGAATTCGGCGGTTCGGCTGGCGTTTCCAGGAGTCATGGTAATAAAACGAATGCTCGTTCTATTTATCTATGTCAATCCCTCCCGCGACGCCGGCCGCCCGGAACCTACAGCCGAACTCTACTCCTTGATTCCCAACGCCTCGAAGGCGATCTTCTTCGCCCAGCGATAGTCCGCTTTGCCGCTTGGGCTGCGGACCATTTCGTCGACGTAGATGATCGCCTTGGGCAGCTTGTAGCGGGCGACGTGATTGGCGCAGAACTCGGTCAGCTCCTCCTTGCCGGGTACTTCGCCGGCGCGCGCTTGCACCACCGCGGTAACTTGCTGACCGAAGCGCGGGTTCGGCGTGCCGACCACCACCGCGTCGTACACCGACGGATGATGCTTGAGCGCCTTCTCGACTTCCTCGGGATAGATCTTCTCGCCGCCCGAGTTGATGCTGACCGAGCCGCGACCAAGCACGACGATGGCGCCATCGGCGCCGATCTTCGCGTGGTCACCCGGTACCGCGTAGCGCGCGCCGTTGACCACCGGGAACGTTTTCGCGGTCTTCTCCGCGTCCTTGAAGTACCCGAGCGGTACGTGTCCGCTGCGCGCGAGCCAACCACTCTCGTCGCTACCGGGCGCCACCTGCGCGCTGAGGTCGTGCGTCAGCACTATCGTCTGCTCGTTCATCTTGAAGCTGCCGGTGCTGGCCGGCATACCCTTCATCGTGATCTGCGAGCCTTGCCCACCGGTTTCCGACGCGCCGAAGCCGTCGATGATCATGAGATGCGGGATCTTGTCGAGGAACTCCTGCTTCAACGCGGGTGTGAGGATGGCGCCACCGGAGAGCAGGATGGTGAGACTCGACAGATCGTAGGTCTGCTTCCCCAGATGATCGAGCAGCGGCCGCCCGAACGCGTCGCCGACAATGGTGAGGAAGCCGATCTTCTCGCGTTCGATGATCGACCAAATGTCGTGCGGGTCGAGGTGGCCGGGATCATTTTGCACGATGACGGTGCCGCCTTGATGAAAGCAGGTGAAGGCCATCCAATGGGCGGCGCCGTGCATGAACGGCGGTGCGGGAAGCGCGCGCATCGAGCTGGCCTTCGCCATCTCGACAATGCTGCCGATCGACTCGTGCTTCATGCCGCCGGGGAGAGCCCCGCCCAGCGCGCCGAAGAAAATGTCCTCTTGCCGCCACAGCACGCCCTTCGGCATCCCGGTGGTGCCGCCGGTGTAGAGGATATAGAGGTCGTCGGAAGACCACTCGACCGGCGGTCGCTCGGGTGACGATTCGCGCACCGCGTCTTCGTAGTCGACCGCGCCCGGCAGCAACCCGTGGCCCGATTCGTCGGCGACCTGCAGCAGCACTTCGAGGTGGGGCAGGTCGCCGCGGATTTTCTGCAACGTCGGCGCGAAGCGGGCGTGGTAGATCAGCGCGCGGCAATCGGCATCGTTGAGCAGGTAGACCAGCTCGTCTTCGACATAGCGGTAGTTGACGTTGAACGGCGCCACCCGCGCCTTGTAGGCGCCGATCATGCCTTCGAGGTACTCGTTGCCGTTGTAGAGGTAGATGCCAAGGTGGTCTTGGCCCGACTCGAAGTTCTGCAGCGTCGCGCGCTCCTGATGGCAGCCGAGACCGCGGCTGCGCAGGAAGTTGCCAAGCTGGCGCGTACGGGTCGTAAATTCCTGCCAACTGATGCGGCGGTCGCGATAGACGATGCATTCGCGCTCGGGAATGGCCGCGGCGATCGCCTCGTTGATTTCAGCGAGATTGAACCCAGGCATGATGACCAACTCCTGTCGAGATCTGGTGCTGTGCTCTGCCAGGATTGGGTACGCAAGGCAAATCGCGACTCGTCCCCGTGATTCGTGATCGTGAACCCTGCTGAGATAGCTTCCCGACGAGCACGAACCACGAGCCACGAGCACGGATTTGAGCCGCGCGCGCCGATCCGCTATGCGTCGGGTCCTCTTGAAGGGACAAAGGAGTCGACCACCATGGGATTGAAGAGCGGAGACAAGGCGCGCCACTATCGCCAGCAGCGCCAGCGCAACCTGCGTCGAATGGAAATGCGTGCGCTGCGCGCCACGTTGGAGCAGCAAAAGGCCGCCGCGCCGCAAGCGGCGGCGAACAAGTCGGCGCAATAGACCCGCCATCATTGGTACGCCCGATCGGTCAGATCCACCCGATCGGTCCTCGGACATCCGGCGATCCGCTAGGCCAACCGACGATGCGGTGGCCATGATAAGATCGACGGCGCTGCTTATGGCGCTGGCCGCGACCGCGTGCAGTCGTGAACCCGCGCAACCGGCCTCGCCATCGCCCACGCCGGTCACCGAAGGCCGGCCGGGGCTGCACGATCACACGCCGCATCACGGCGGGATTGTGGCGATGGCCGGCATGATTCACCTCGAAGCGCTGGCCGCATCCGATGGGCGGGTGCAGGTGTATCTCAGCGACGTGTGGCGGCGGCCGCTGCCGCTGGCCAACGTGAATGGGTCGGTCACGCTGCGCGTCGCCGGTCAGCCGGTTACGCTGCCACTGGTGGCGCGTGAGGACCGGTTAGAAGCCAGCGGGCCCAGCGTCACGGGCGCGTCGGTGAACGCCCACGTCGAGTTGGTGCACGACGGACAATCCGTCGAGATGAACTTCCAGTTGCCGCTGACGGCCGGCGCAGTTGGGGCGCCGGGCGTGCCGGCGGCTGGCTGCGTGCCGCTGACCGCGTCGAGCGCAGACGGATCGCGGTTGCCCCGCTGTACCATGACCTTCGCACGCGCGATCACTGCGGTCGCCACAACGCCGGACAACGCGACGGCGTTGATCGCTGCGGTCGATGTCGGCGTCAGCGGTTGGCGATTGCCGGCGGGCCAACTGGGCGTCGCCTTCGTCGCGTCGCCGCCGGTCACGGGTCCGGTGGAAGAAGCGCCGCATGCGGAATCCGTCAACGCCATCGCCGTGAGCCCCGACGGGCGCGACGCTGTGGTCGCGGTCGAAAGTCGCTTGCTGCGCTATACCATCAGCAGCGGGCAACTCGTGCGCGAACTGCCGACGCCGGGTGGTGTCGTGCGCGCCGTCGCGTGGTCGCGCACTGGCGATGCGCTGTTGCTCACTGCCTTCTACGATCGTGCCGCGCATCTCATCAGTGCCGCCGATGGGCACGAACTCGTGCGCTTTCCGGTCGAGCGCGAGGCCGCCACGGTCGCGGCTGCGCCGGACGGTCGAACGGTAGCGGTCGGTAGCGAAGCGGGGCCGATTGTTTTGTTCGAGCAAGCAACGGGGGCCGTGCTGCGCACACTCAGCGGTGCGCGCGGTCCGGCGCGCGCGCTCACGATCGCAGGTACCCGCGTATTCGCCGTCGGCGATGACGGCGTGCTGCGCGCGTGGGATGTCGGGACTGGTGAACTCGCCTACGCGACTCCGCTCGGCAAAGCGCTTGCACGTCTCGGCGTCAGCGAGGACGAACAGCGCGTCGCGACCGCCGGCCTCGATGGAATCATCCGGGTGTACGCGGTCGCCACCGGAGCGTTGATCGAGCAACTCCAATGGCACCACTCGCAAGTGCTCGGCCTCGCGTGGGCCGGCGCCACGCTGGTATCGGGCGACACGGCGGGGCAGGTCGCGTTGTGGGAGATGGCGAGCCACGGCGGCGCGCAACCGAGCGCGAACTAGGCGAGCCGCTCGGTCACGTTCTCAATCGGCAAGAAACTCCCGCACGTGCTTCAGAAACACATCGAGCTGGTCATGATGCACCCAGTGGCCGGCGCGCTCGATGTTGACCAGCTTGTAGTTTTTGAACGCAGTGGCCCGCCCGTCTTTCTCGGGATCGGAGGCCCACGACTCGGTGCCGCGGACCAGCAGCACGGGGCAGGTGATCTGACTCCACAGTGCGCGGGCGTCCTTCATATTGAAGAGATACGGTGAGGCGGCGCGCACGTAGTTGTCGAACTTCCACAGATACGTCCCATCTTCGTCGCGGTAGCAACCGTGGATGGTGAGGTGGCGCGCCTGCTCAGGCGAGAGGTGCGGGTTGGCGTCGCGCATGCGTTCGACGGCCTCGTCGAGGTTCTTGTAGCGGCGCGGATGGCGGCGGGAGAGCGCCTTCATCTCGGCGATCCATTCGAGCATGCGCTCTTGCGCCGGGCGTTCGCGGATCATTCCGGGCGGCGGCCCGAGCCCCTCGATGGCGACGATCTTTTTGATTCGATCGGGATACGTGCCGGTGTATTGCAGCGCGATCGAACCGCCGAGCGAGTGGCCGATGATGGTGATGGGAAAGATCGCGACCGCATCGAGCAACTGCGCGACGTCGAGCGTGTAGTCGATCATCGCGTACATACCGCCGACCGACCACTGCGAGTCGCCGTGACCGCGGAGGTCGGGCGCGATGATGTGGTAGTCGTGACGCAGGTGCTGCGCCACCCAATCCCAATTGCGCGCGTGATCACGGCCGCCGTGGACGAGGAGCAGCAGCGGTTTGTCGTGATTGCCCCAATCGACATAGTGGAGCTTCAGCCGCTGCGAGTAGAAGTAGTGCGAGGTCGGTCCGATCAACGCGTCTGCCATCGCGCGAGACGATAGCGTGGGGGCTGAGGATACGCCAGCCGCATCGCCGAAGGGTACTGTCTTCACACAGTACTCCCCAAAGAGGCGGCGCAGTCGGAATGCTTTGAAATGGGCGGTGCGGACGTGATTGAATGCCGCAATGGGGAACCGGCCGAAGATGAAGACTGGCACGAGAAACGTGGATCGTCGGTGTGTGACGCGGACCGCGGCATTGCTGATGACTCTGACTATTGTCGGGTGCATCTCACGCAGCATGCGGATCCAGCAGAAGGGGCTGACCTGCGTCGACGCGCAACGCGTCGCTGCTGCCGCGGTGCGGCGGTTGAGCTACACGATCAACACGGTGACCAGGCCCACGCCGGGGACGCCGGGCATGATCACCGCCTCGCGCGACTCGGGTGGTAGCACGCAGAGCTTGGTGGTGCAGGTGTTCTGCACCGCGATGGGCGCCGAGATCGAAGCGACCACGGACCAGGAAGGGTTGGCAGCGATCACGTTTCCGAGCGAGTTCCAACGCAGCTTCGAGGCCGCCGCGGCGGTCAAGGCGCCGCCGCGAGCCGCCGCTGAAACTGGTCTCGACGTGCTCGTCACACCCGAACGTGACGGCGGCACGCTGGGCGTCAGTCCGGGTGACGCCTTCCTGGTGGTCAGCGTTCGCATCACCAACCATACGCCGCGCACGTATGGCTTTCGCGTCGACGACCTGGTGCTGCAAACTAGCGATGGCGCGCGCGCGACGCACTTGAAGGTCGCCGACCTCACCGCGCACTTCGACGCCACGGACGCGGAGACGTTGCGACAAAAGGTGCTGCGCGACCGCGACCTCGCGCCCAACGATACGCTCACCGGCTTTCTCTATTTTCCATTCAAGTCGTACGCGCGTGCCCGGGTGGTGCTCACCGATCGATCAAGCGACGAGCCGGAAGGGTTTTCGATCGAGTTCTGATCGGCCTCAAGGAGAAGTGTGTGCCCCGGAATTTCGTCCTCGCACGACCGGCGTGCGTCGTTTGCCTGCTGGTGTTGGCCAGCTGCACGCCGCCGATCCGCCAGTTCGATCTCAAGGATCAACCGCTGTCGTGCGAGCAGGCCAACCGCTACGCGCACGACACGCTCAAGACCATGGGTTACGCGATTACGATGTTCACGCCGGCACCGACAGGAGGAACGGGCGTTGTGAAGGGAACGCTGGACGAGCGTGGCAGTTCCAAGAGTGCGACTGTGGTGATCACCTGTGGCAGCGCCGGGCCAACGCTGGATGCGTCGGAGGACGGCAAGCTGCTCGGCCAGATCGAATTGCACCGCGCGTTCTACTTGACATTCACTGGCGTGGTCTCGCAGCAACAGGCGCTGGCGAAGATGGCGAAGGAGCAAGCGGCGTTGCCGCCGGCGCAGCGCAAGCAGCAAGGCTTCGAGGTCCTGATTGCCCCGGCACCCGGACAAGCGGCGCGCATCGATTTTGCCGCCGACTTCGCGGCGACGGGCGTGTTACCGGTGCGCGTGGTGGTGCACAACCGCAGTGAGCGGAGCTATCGTCTCGACCCGGATGAGATCGTGATGGCGCGCGCCGACGGCGAGCGCGTCCATCCGCTATCCGTCGCCGAGGTGCTCGAACGCGTGCAGCAGGGTTCGAAGATGGCGGCCGACGGTGCGCCGCCGATCGCGGATCTGGCGGCGCTCCCGCAGCAGTTGGAGAGCAAGCGGTTTACCGCCACGACGATCCCGCGACAGGGTTCGGCGGAGGGATATCTGTTCTATCCGCTCGCGCCGTACAAGCGGGCGCGCGTGCTGGTCACCGAGGTCGACAGCGACGAGAGCGAGGGCGTGGTCGTGGAGTTCTGACCCCGTGAAACAGAAAGCAGTGGATTACCTCGGTCCGGCTCGGTTATAGGTGGACGGACTAGAGAGAGAGACGTGGAATCATCCGAGCCCAGTGGGGTCCGGGACAGTTTCCGGAGTGAGATTGCCGGCGCGCTGCAACGCGGCGCACCGGTGGCGCTGGGAGTCTTTGTCCTCGGACTGATTGCGATCAGCGTCGCCGAGCTGGTGGATCATCCCGAGCGGTTGACCGCCTCGTTGGCAGCCATCATGGCGCAGCTCGCTCTGGGCGCCGCGGCGTATGGAGCGCACCGGCGCATGGGGCAGGCGACGCAAGCGCGCTCGGTCATCGTGGCGATGGTACTCATCGGCCTCACCATCATGACCGCCTACAACGTGGCGGTGCGGGCAAATGCAGAGCTGTTCGCGCTGTGGCTAACGATCGTGCTCGTTGGCCTGTCGCAGTTGATCCCGATCGGGGCATGGGCTCAAGGCATCATCGCCGCATTCGCGTTGGCGGGCTTCACCGCGGCCTTGGCGGGCGGCGCGCTCTCCGTGCTGTCTCCAGCCGTGGCGTGGATCTCCCTTGCCAGTGTGGCCGCAGTGACCGTGGTCGGTGCGTACCTTGCGGATCAGCAACGCCGCGACGCCGTGAGAGCACGTGATGCCGTGCGGCGTGAGGCTGAGATCGCCACGACGCTGATCGACATCAGCCAAGAACTCAACGCCACCCTCAGCCGCGCCGAAGTCCTCACCCGCCTTGCGCGCCGTGCCGTGCAGGTGTTTGGCGCTCCAATCGGGGCCATCAATCTGATCGAAGGGGGCCGGATGCGCATCGTCGAGGCGTGTGGGTTGCCGGAGGCGGAAGCGCGCGCTGCGCGTGCGATGTAC
Source organism: Deltaproteobacteria bacterium (assembly GCA_016178705.1). Taxonomy (NCBI): domain Bacteria; kingdom Pseudomonadati; phylum Myxococcota; class Myxococcia; species Deltaproteobacteria bacterium. Next base: position 9,940 of record JACOST010000021.1, read on the forward strand.
TTGACCGTCGATGACATCCCCGGCGGCTGGGAGTTGCTCGCCCAACCGTTGATCGAGCTGCCCGACGTACGCCAGCAGCCCCTGTTCCCGGCCGAGCTGCTGCTGCAGTTTGGTTACAGCGGGTTGCTGATCGCACCCATGCGCCGCGGCGCTACCATCGTCGGCAGTGTGTCGTTCATGTATCGCGAACCGCGTGCTCCGTTTACCGACCATGAACGCATGCTGGCACGCGGCCTGGCCGAGCAGGCCTCGCTGGCGCTGGAGAATGCACGGCTCTACGAGGAGCAACAGGAGGCGGCCGAGATTGCGACGGCGCTATTGCACGTAGCGGAAACCATCGGCAGCTCGCTCGATCCCGAGCAGGTCGAACAAAGCCTGGCCAGCTTGGCGCGCGATCTTCTGCACAGCGATGGCGCGGCGGTGTACCGTCACGACGAAGGGCGGTGGCGACTGACTGCGGTGGTGGGCTCAGGGCTGCCCGTCGTGAACATCGGGGAGTTTCGGACGATGGACATCGACGACCAGGCGTTTCCGTTCTTCCGCGAATTGCGCCGCAGCGGGATAGTGGAAATCGCCGACCGTGACACGCAGAATTTCGTACCGGCCGGACTCCTCAAGCGGTCGGACGTACGCTCGTCGTTGACGGTGTTGCTGGCGCGCGGGGCGGACCCGCTCGCGATCATCGTCGTCTCGCACAGTGAACGCAGTGGCGCGTTCTCGGCGCGTGAACGGCGGGTCTTGTCTGGCCTCGCGCAGCTCGGCGTCGTCGCGCTCACGAACGCCTATCTCGCCGAGCAGTTGCGCGGCGCCAATCGCGTCAAGTCGGAGTTCGTGGCGGCGATGTCGCACGAGTTGCGCACGCCGCTCAATGCCATCCTGGGCTACGCGGACATTCTGCGCGATCAAACGCTTGGACCGGTGCAGCCGGCCCAACTCGAAGCTCTCGATCGCTTGCACGATCGCGCTCTCGATTTGCTGCAGATGGTGCAAGCCACGCTTGATCTGAATCGATTGGAGGCTGGGGTGCCGATGCTGGACTGGGTCGAGGTCACCATCGGCTACATCGTGGAAAGCATGCGGGTGCAGATCCCTTCGCGCTGGCTGAAGCCGGATGTCGATCTCACCTTTGACGTCGAAGGGGCGGAGCGCCGTCTGTGGACCGATACCGGCAAGCTCCACACAGTGGTGCGCAATCTGGTTCACAACGCGCTCAAGTTTACGACTCAGGGCTCGGTTCGAATCAGTGTCCGCCCCGACGGCAATGACACCGTCATCATCGAGGTGCGCGACACTGGCTGCGGCATTCCGCCCGAGCAGATCGGCGAGATCTTCGAGATGTTCGTGCAGGGCGGCAACACCCATACGCACGATGGCGTAGGGTTGGGACTGCACCTGTGCCGGCGGTTTGTTACGCTGCTCGGCGGGCAGATCGAGGTCAACAGTCAACCGGGGAAGGGTTCGCTGTTCCTTGTGCGTTTGCCCGTCGGGACGCGTCTGGCGGCGGGAGCTACCACGGCCCCGACGGCTGACGCCACCGTCGCGGTGTCGGCGCGTCTCTGAGACTCACGCGGTTGCGGCAGATCGGCGGCGTCCGGCGAGCACATTTTGACACTCTCCTTTCGGGTGGCGACAGAACAACATCACCCGCCGTGACCCAGACCGCTAATCCCCATTGCCACGTTCTGGCAGCCATATTGCTGAGCGTATGACATGGCTGGGCTCATGTCCCCGCCTTAAGGAGGCACACAATGCCCGCGCAGCAACCCTGGCAACCGGAAACTCTCCTGCACGAACTATTCGGACCTGACCACGTCTTGCCCGAGCAGTTCTACGGATCGAACGACAACGCTACCCGGCTGTCGGGAGAGCGGGCGTTGATGTGGGCGGTATTCGCTGACGGGATTGACTGCTACCGCCGCAACGTTGGCCAAGCGACCCGGCGCGAACTCGCCGATTTCCGCGAGGCGGAACGCTGGATTCGCGCCAACGATTGGGAGTGGGCCTTCTCGTTCGTCAACCTCTGCGAAGTGTTCGGGTTCCAACCCGCCGCAGTGCGCCGCGCCCTGAGCGATTGGCGGATCCAGCGCAGCCGTGCGCCATTCCGTCGCCAACGCTTCCGGCCAGTGACGCTGCACGCGGCGGCGTGACCGCCGACTTTACCTCCGTTCACCGGGTGTGGTATGGCCGCGTTGGCTTTGACCTATCCCCACAAGCGGAGGACCCATGGCGACACAGGCAGAAAGCGAAGCGGTCGAACTTAGAGATAAAGTCTGGACGTACACGCAGCGGCTGGTCGTGCTGTTGGTCGCCGTGTTCGCGGGCTTGCTGATTGGTTACAAATTCTGGGGCCAGGCAGGGCAGTTGCAAGAGCAGGTGACTCAGCTTGAGGATCGCGTGGGTGTCCTGGTCAAAGAGCGCGACACGCTCAAGAGCCAGATGGCCATCCTCGACCGTGACAAGAAGGATGTCGAACGTCGCCTGCAAGACCTGCAAGCGCGCACGGGCACGCCCGCCGATAGTGGCGCAGGCGGTGTCGTGGTCGACTAAGTCTCGCACTGCCGGCGCCTAATTCGGACAGCTCGCGCCGGCGGCTTTGTTGACAAGCCGTACCCCGTTCTATAGCTTCGGCGGTCCTTGAATTTCTCGCCTGCCGCCGCGGGCGCATCCTCCTACTATGTTCGACAACCTCTCGGAAAAGTTTGAGCGCACCATCAAGCGGCTGCGTGGGCACGGCAAGATTACCGAGCGCAACATCGATGAAGCGTTGCGCGACGTCCGACTCGCTCTGCTTGAAGCCGACGTCAACTTCCAGGTTGTCAAAGATTTCCTCGATCGCGTCCGTGCACAGGCGGTCGGCCAAGAAGTGCTTGCGAGCCTGACCCCCGAACAGCATTTCATCAAGATCGTCAACACCGAGTTGGCCGACTTGATGGGCGGGCGCGCGGTGGATCTGGACCTTGCGGGGCCGCCGCCCCTCGTCATCATGCTGGTCGGCCTCAACGGTGCGGGCAAAACCACCACGGTCGCCAAGCTTGCTCGTCACCTGATGCACAGTGGACGACCGGCGCCATACCTGGTCCCCGCAGACGTGTACCGGCCGGCTGCGATTCAGCAGCTCACCACGCTGGGCGCGCAAGTCGGGTGCCCAGTTCATCCATCCGACGCCAGTGCGGATCCCGTGGCGTTGTGTCGCGATGCGGTGGCGCTGGCGCGCCAGCAGGGCCACCAGATCGTGCTGATCGACACCGCCGGTCGTTTGCATGTCGACGACGAGCTAATGGCCGAACTGGAGCGTATCAAGGCGGCAGTCAACCCGCAGCGCATCGTGCTCGTGATCGATGCCATGACTGGGCAGGACGCCGTGAACGCGGCCACCGGGTTTCATCAACGCATCGGACTCACCGGCGTGATCCTCACCAAACTCGACGGCGATGCCCGCGGCGGTGCGGCGCTGTCGGTCCGCGCGGTGACTGGTGCGCCGATTCTCTTCGGTGGCATCGGGGAGAAGGTCGACGCGTTGGAAGTCTTCCATCCTGATCGTATGGCCGCGCGCATTCTGGGGATGGGTGACATCCTGACACTGATCGAGAAAGCCGAAAGCGTCTACGATCAGAAGCAAGCGTTGGCGCTGCAAGACAAACTCCGTCGCAACGAATTCACGCTCGACGACTTCCGCGATCAGATTCGCGCGCTGCGCAAGATGGGCAACATGGCCGATCTGATGAAGATGATTCCCGGCATGAAGAAGCTCGTCAAAGGCGTCGATCTGGACGGCGCGGAAGGCGAGCTGCGCCACATCGAGGCCATCATCAGCTCGATGACCAAAGAGGAGCGCCGCAATCACACGATCCTGAACGGCAGCCGGCGCAAGCGCATTGCGCTGGGCAGCGGCACCAGCGTCGCCGACGTCAATCGATTTCTCAAGCAGTTCGTCGAGACCAAGAAGGTCATGAAGCACATGAGCAAGTTCGCACGCCCCGGGATGCGTCCCGGGCTGCCCAACTGATTGCCCCACTTCGGGGAGAGGAGTAAGAGAGTCGCATGCCTACCACCATCCGTTTGGCCCGTTTCGGCGGGAAGAAACATCCCTTCTACCGTATCGTCGTTGCCGACTCGCGTGCCCCGCGCAACGGCCGCAACCTGGATCAAGTCGGGATCTATGACCCGACGACGACCCCGGTTCGGCTCGAGTTCCGCAAAGAAAAACTGACCCGCTGGCTGCGCACCGGCGCCCGCCCGAGTGCCACCGTGTCGGAACTGCTCAAGAAGTCCGGGATCAGCCGGATTGTCGCGGCTCCAGCAGAGGGAGACACGTCGTCATCATGAAGGAGTTGGTCGAATACCTGGCGCGCTATCTGGTGAACCATCCAGATGCCGTCGAGGTGAAGGAGACCCAGGGGGAAACCGCCTCCGTCCTGGAACTCCGAGTGGCGCAAGAGGATCTGGGGCGGATCATCGGCAAACAAGGCCGCACCGCCAAGTCGATTCGGACGATTCTCAATGCCGCCGCCTCGCGCACCAACCGCAAGGTGATGCTCGAGATCCTCGAAAACAAGTAGGCGGCCCGTTCACCGGTGCCGCCCGCCGACTTCACTGCTCTTTCCGCTACCCACGGCGCGCCTGACGAGCCGCTGTGCCCCCTCGGCACGATCGTCAACACCCACGGGATCCGCGGCGAAGTGCGCTTGCTGCCGTACAACCCCGACTCGGACACACTGCAACCCGGCCAGACCGTCGTGCTGCGCTGGGCCGATCGCACGCAGCCCGCGCGGCTACGGAGTGTGCGCGCCCATAAACTGTTTCGCCTGTTAGTCGTCGAAGGTGTCGACTCGGCGACGGCTGCCGAAGCGCTGATCGGCGCCGAACTGTGCATCGCCATGGCCGCATTGCCAGCGGCGCGTCCCGGTGAGGTCTATCATCATTCGCTGATCGGTTTGAGCGTCTATACGCTGGATGGGCGCGATCTGGGGATCGTGGATAGTGTGATGGCAACCGGCAGCAATGACGTCTGTGTGGTTCGCGGTGAATCCGGCGAGCACCTGATTCCATTGATCGAAGACATCGTCCGCGAAATCGACGTGGCCGGCGGCCGCTTGGTCATCGACCCGCTCCCGGGCTTGTTGGACTGAGCGATGCGCTTTCACCTCGTCACGTTGTTTCCGGAACTCTTCGACTCCGTGCTCCGCGCGTCGATGCTGCAAAAGGGGCAGGAGCGCGGCGCGATCGAGTTCGTGCGCTACAACGTCCGCGACTACGCGACCGACAAACACCGGGTGACCGACGATGCTCCCTACGGCGGCGGGCCGGGGATGGTGATGAAGCCGGAACCGCTGGTGGCCGCAATCGAGGCCACCGGCGACGGTCCAACACGGCCGCGGCGCATCCTGTTGTCACCGCAAGGTCGCGTGCTGACTCAAACGGTTGCGGCAGAACTGGCCGCACTACCCGCGCTCGCACTCGTTTGCGGCCGTTATGAAGGCGTCGACGAGCGGGTGCGCGAGTTCGTCGACGATGAAATTTCGGTCGGTGACTACGTGCTCTCCGGGGGGGAAATCGCCGCGCTTGTGGTGATCGATGCCGTGAGTCGACTGGTGCCCGGCGTGCTCGGCGCCGCCGAGTCGGCGGTGGCCGAGTCGTTTCAAGACGGTGTGCTCGAGTATCCGCAATACACGCGACCGCCCGAGTTTCGCGGACGTGAGGTTCCGCCAGTGTTGCTGTCGGGCGATCACGAGACGATTCGACGTTGGCGCCGCGCGCAAGCATTGCAGCGCACTGCAGCACGGCGCCCCGATCTGTTCGAGCGCCTCTCGTTGAGCGAGGCCGAGCGCGCCTTGCTCTCGCTCCGTCCGCCGCGCCCTCGCCATGGCTGATCTCTACCTGGCGCTGATCCATTTTCCCGTCCTCGATAAGAACGGTCTGATCGTCACCAGCGCGGTGACGAACATGGACGTTCACGACATCGCGCGGACCTGCCGCACCTATGGAGTCAGTCGATTCTTCGTCGCCACACCAGTGAAGACGTTGCACGCGCTGGTCGCCAAAATCATTGAGCACTGGCAGACCGGCTACGGCAGCACCTACAACGCCACTCGCAAGGATGCGCTCGCCCTTGTGGCGCTCGCCAACGATCTCGACGACGTGATGATCGCCATCGAACGCGAGGCCGGCACGCGCCCGGTGGTGATCGCGACCTCGGCGCGATCGCGGGGCGATCGCCTGACCTTCGCCGAACTGCGCCGACAGATCGAGCACGCGGCCGAACCGCGGCTGCTCCTGCTGGGAACCGGGTGGGGGCTCGCCCCCGCCGTGCTCGATCGCGTCGACGGATTGCTCGAGCCGTTGATCGGGCCGAGCGACTACAATCATCTCTCGGTACGGGCGGCGGCCGCGGTCATTCTTGACCGGCTGCGTGCGCCGCGCTAGAAGAAGCCCCTCTTTTCCACACGTTCCCCTTCCAACGAGGTGATGTCATGACCCTGATCGATACGATCGAGCGCGAGCAATTGAGGACAGATGTCCCGGTTTTCAAGGCGGGCGACACCCTGCGCGTCCACGTCCGAGTGGTCGAGGGTGACAAGGAGCGCATTCAGGTCTTCGAAGGGGTCGTCATTCGCCGTTCCCGCGGCGCCAATCGGGCGACGTTTACGGTGCGTAAGCGGTCCTACGGGGTCGGGGTCGAACGGACGTTCCCGGTTCACTCGCCGCGCATCGCCAAGATCGAAGTCATGACGCGCGGCCAGGTGCGGCGCGCCAAGCTGTACTATCTGCGCGAGCTGTCCGGAAAGGCCGCCCGCATCGAAGAAGAGGCCCCAGCGCGAACCGACACCGCCACCCCGGCGGCGAGCTAGCCGAACTCACGCTGCCGAGGGCTGCGAGAGACGCGTCGCTTCGGCTACGCCTCGGGGGCCGCGGCGACGGTGTGCAACGGCACGACATTGTCGCGTGCCGGCTGAATCCGGCAATCGCCATCCAACTGGCCGCCGTCGGCGACCACGAGACTGCGGGTCTCGATGGTGCCGGTGAGTTGGCCACCCGGACCGATCTCAACCCGCTCGGCGCCACGAACGTCACCACGCATCTTGCCCAGCACGATCAGCTTCAGCGCACGCACGGTGCCGTCGACGAAACCATCTTCGCCGATCACCAGCAGTTCGCTGGCGCGCACCTCGCCCCGCAAGGTGCCGTCGATGCGCGTCGGTACGGTGAAACTCAACCGACCAGTCACCACGGTGTCGGCACCCAGCAACGAGCGCGGCATCGCGTGTGACGGCATCATGGCTCCCGGCGACTTGTTCACCGCAGGTGCTGTGGTGGCAGTCGTCACCGGATTGGTTGGTATGCTGCGTTCCCGCCCACTTGCTGCGGGCCCTCCTCCCGGCCGTCTCCAATTCACGGCATCCTCCTTCCCCTCCCTCATGCAGGGAATACGGGACAAGCTACCGCATGACCCCCGCGTCCTGCAACTAGTGGCGGCAATTCTTTCCGGCAGCGCGCCTCGGCGTGGGCACAGCGCGGATGGAACGCACAACCCGGTGGCGGATTGATCGGACTCGGTACGTCGCCCGGTAGGATGATGCGCGCGCGCTTGCTGGTGGGATCGGGAACCGGCACCGCCGACAGCAGCGCGCGAGTGTACGGATGGCGCGGGTTGCGATACAGCTCGACGCTCTCCGACAGCTCGACGATTTTCCCGAGATACATGATCGCCACGCGGTGGCTGATGTGCTCGACCACGCGCAGGTCGTGCGCGATGAAAAGGTACGCGAGGCCGAATTCGGTCTGCAGGTCTTGCAGTAAGTTGATGATCTGCGCCTGGATCGACACGTCGAGTGCGGAAACAGGCTCGTCGCAGACGATCAGTCGCGGTCGCACCGCGAGCGCCCGCGCGATGCCAATGCGCTGGCGCTGGCCACCGCTGAACTCGTGCGGATATCGCTCGTACGCATCGGGACGCAGGCCGACGCGTTCGAGCAGCTTCATCACCAACTGCCGCTTCTCCTCTCCGCGAGCAATGGCATGAATGTCGAGCCCCTCGCCGACGATCGTGCCGACGCGCATGCGCGGGTTCAGCGAGCCGTACGGGTCCTGAAAGATGATCTGCATCTCGCGTCGCTTGGCGCGCAACGCCGCGGCGCTCAGCGATTGCAAGTTCACGCCGTCGAAGATCACCTCGCCGGCGGTCGGTTCGAGCAGGCGCAAGACCAGCCGCCCGAGCGTCGACTTGCCGCAACCCGACTCGCCGACGATGCCGAGCGTCTCGCCCGGGTTGATGGTGAGATCGATGCCATCGACCGCGCGCACCTGCTGCGTGCCGCGGCCGAAGAATCCGGTGCCCACAGGGAAGTGCTTGATCAGCCCGCGCACTTCGACCAGCGGCGTCATGCCGGCCGGGGGCGTCATGCATGGACTCCGGCAACGCCCGTCTCGTGGGCGCGGATGCACGCCGCGAAGTGATCGGCGCCGTAGGCGTTGAGTGGTGGATCGGTGGTGGCGCAGGGCGCGATCGCGATTGGACAGCGATCGCGGAAGCGACAGCCGCTCGGCAGATCGAACAAGTTTGGCACCACCCCAGCGATGGTTTCGAGTCGGCGAGCTTTCTCGTTGCCCACCTTGGGCACCGAACGCAGCAACCCGCGAGTGTACGGGTGCAACGGGTGGGCAAAGATGGTGGTCACCGGCGCGCGCTCGACCACACGGCCGGCGTACATGATGGCGACGTCGTCGGCGCGCTCGGCTACCACGCCGAGATCGTGGGTGATGAGCAGCAGCGCCATCCCGAGGCGATCGCGCAGGCCGCCGATCAGATCGAGGATCTGCGCTTGAATCGTCACATCGAGTGCGGTGGTGGGCTCGTCGGCGATGAGCAGCCGCGGATTGCACGACAACGCCATGGCGATCATCACCCGCTGGCGCATGCCGCCGCTGAGCTGGTGCGGATACTCGTCGACGCGACGCTCCGGTTCGGCGATTTCCACCAGCTTGAGCATCTCGATGGCTTTTGCGCGCGCCGCTTGCCGGCCGAGCCCCTGATGCAACCGCACCGCTTCCGCGATCTGGTTGCCGACGGTGAACACCGGGTTGAGCGAAGACATCGGCTCCTGAAAGATCATCGCGATGTCGTTGCCGCGTACGCCGCGCATGTCGCGTTCGCTGAGGTCGAGCAGCTTGCGCCCGTCGAAGATGATCTCACCGGCAATGCGCGCCTGTGGCGGCACTAGGCGGAGCACCGACAGCGCGGTCATCGTCTTGCCGCAGCCCGACTCGCCCACGACCCCGAGCGTGCGTCCGACATCGAGCGACAACGACACGCCGTCCACCGCGCACCCGTCACCGTTGCGCGTGCGAAAGGTCACGCGCAAGTCGCGAATTTCCAGCAACGCCACGGGGTCCTTCCTAGCAGCCTCGCTGCGGAAGGGAAACTGAGCACGACTGCTTAGCCGACGATCTTGGTATCCAGACTCCGCCACAGATACCACGACGCGATCGAGCGATACGGGCGCCAGGGTTCAGCGATCGCTTCCAGCGCGTCTCGCCGCGGTAGCTCGTCGAGCGCGTAGAGCAACTGCGCGGCTTTGCGAATGCCGTAGTCGCCGACGGGCAAGACATCGGGGCGGCCGAGGCCGCCGAGCAGCAACATGTGCGCGGTCCACTCGCCGATTCCCTTTACCGCGGTGACCGCGGCGATCACGTCTTCGTCGGGCAAGTGCCGCAACCGTTGCGACGAGAGCTTGCCGCTGGCGAAGTGGTCGGCGAGGTCGCGCAGGTAGGCGGTCTTCTGCCGCGACAACCCGGCCGCACGCAACGCCGTGTCCGACGCCGTGACGAAACGTGCGGGTGCCGGCACGCGGCCGCCGAACAACGCCTTCACTCGTCGCTCGATCGCGGCGGCGGCGGCGCCCGCGAGTTGTTGGTAGAGCACGGCGCGAAACAGGGAGCGGAAGATGTTGTCGTCGTGTACTTCGAGGCGGCAGGGACCCACCGCGGTGATGATGTGCGCCAGCCGGTCGTCCGCGCCGCGCAGGTGCCGCACGCCAGCGGCGCGACGGGCGGGCGTGAGTGGAGTGAGGGAGGTCATAGGAAGGTAACGCAAAGGCGCAAGGGCGCTAAGACGCAAGGCGGAACTCAGAGACCGTTGGCCACACGACGGATACCATCCTTAACCAAACGCTCCCCGAAGTTGATTACCATCCCGAGTTTCATACCAGTCAAGCGCAGGTCGGTGAGAATCTGGGCCTCAAACAACGGGCTGTGCTGCGCAGTGGCCTTGCATTCAACGATGACCGAGTTGTTGACGATGAGATCGATGCGAAGCGGGTTGGCGAGGATGTGGTCTTTGTAGGGAATCGGCAACGACACTTGTCGCTGCATGCGCAATCCACGTTGGTCCAGCTCCCACAACAGAGCCTCTTCGTACACGCTCTCCAGCAATCCTGGTCCCCCAAGCGTTCGATGAACTTCGATCGCACATTCAAAGATTACGCGACTGAGATCGTTCTCGTTCACTCGCTCTCTCCGCCTTGCGTCTTAGCGTCCTTGCGCCTTTGCGTTGAATTCCGAATCCGTCCCCTACAGTTCCAAATCCGTCCCCGACGACTCACGCTCCAAAATCCGCCGGCAGATGCCGGCGATGGTTGCGCCGGCTTCGTCCGGGCTCAACCCCAGTGGGCGAATGTTGGAGACGCATTTGCGGTCGGCGTCGGTGGTGCTCGGGCCGGGATGAAAGGTGAGGTAGCAGCCGAGACTGTCGGCGGTGCCGAGCCCCGGACGCTCGCCGATCAGATGCACAACCAATTGCGCGCCGGCCACCTCGCCGATCGCGTCGGCAACCGCTACGCGCCCGTTGCGCACTGCCACCGGCACACCGAGCGTGCCGAGGCGCTTGAGATGATTGCGCAGGGTTGGATATAGCCGTTCGAAATGAGCCTCGGCCGCGTGCGCCGACAGGCCGTCGGAGAGCACGAGTTGAATGGCGACGCGCTCGGGACTTTGCGCGCGGATGCGATCGAGTTCTGCTGGTGGCAGGTGCCGGCCGAGCGGGGGCTGGCGAATGTACGTGAGACGGTTCGCCGCGCTCGACGTGACGAGGACGAAGCCCAAGTCGCACAGACGATCGAGAAAGGGCGGACTCCACTCGCTCCACACAGCATCTTGCGCCGCGGCGTGATCGCGTTGGAACTGCAGCCACGTTGCCGTGCGCGGCCGTGCGCCGGCTCGGCCCACGTTGAGACGCGCCGGCGTTGCGCGGCGGGCGCGCTCGAGATCGAAGGTCACAACAACACCCGCGCATCGCCGGCGCGCGCGGTCAGGCGGCCGTGTTCCATCAGCCCGCGTGATTCGAGCCACGCCTCGAACTCCGGTGCCGGGCGCAAGTCGAGCAGCTCGCGCAGCGCGCCGGCGTCGTGGAACGACGAGCTCTGGTAGTTCAGCATGCAGTCATCGCCCATCGGCAGCGCCATGAAGTAGTTGCAGCCGGCGGCAGTCAGCAGCACGGCGAGATTCTCCAGATCGTTCTGATCGGCGGCCATGTGATTCGTGTAGCAAACGTCGACGCCCATCGGGACGCCGAGCAGCTTACCCATGAAGTGATCTTCGAGCCCGGCCCGGATCACTTGGCGAGCGTCGTAGAGATACTCGGGGCCGATGAAGCCGACCACAGTGTTGACGAGCAGCGGCTGATAGCGCCGGGCCACGCCGTAGCAGCGCGCTTCGAGCGTGAGCTGATCGAGCCCCGCGTGCGCCGCGCTCGACAGCTCGGAGCCCTGCCCAGTCTCGAAGTACCAACGTGCCGGGCCGGTGAGCCGACTCTTGGCGCGAATGATCGCATCGCCTTCGTCGAGGAGCTTGAGGTCGATGCCGAAGGCGCGATTGGCCGCCTGCGTGCCGCCGACCGATTGAAACAGCAGATCGAGCGGCGCGCCGATTTCGAGCGCGCGCATCTGCGTGGTCACGTGCGCGAGCACGGAGACCTGCGTCGGAACCTCGAGACGCTCACGCGTCGATTGCAGCGCGTCGGCGAGGCGCTGCACCACTTCGATGCGATCGTCGACCGGATTGATACCGAGCACCGCGTCGCCGCATCCGAAGCTCAGCCCTTCGAGGGTACTCGCGAGCACGCCGTCGACGCCGTCGCGCGGATGATTCGGTTGGATGCGCGTCGCCAGCCGTCCGCTCTGCCCGAGCGTGCTGCGCCCGGCGACGATCACCGGCAGCTTCTTCGCGGCCAGCATCAGGTCGAGGTTCGACATCAATTTTGCCACCGCCGCGACCATCTCGGGCAACAGTCCCGGACGCAGCGCGATCACCGCGTCGCTGGCATCAGCGAGCAGATGCTCCCGCAGCTCGCCAACCGTCCAATCGGCGATTGATTGATAGATGGAGTGATCGAGTTCGTTCAGAAACGCGCGGCTCAGTTCGTCCGCTTCCGGCGGCAGCAACGGTTCGTCGACGAAGGCCCGCAGCCGCACGTCGGCGAGCGCGGTCTTCGCGGCGACGCGTTCCTTGGCATCGGCGGCGGCGAGGCCGGCGAGCTGATCGCCCGACTTCTCCTCATTCGCTTTCGCCATCACCTCCGCGAGCGAGGCGAACGTGTAGCCGTCCGCGCTGAAGGGCATGCCCGAGCATACGGAGCGCTGCCGCACGACGTCAAGCGTCGTTAGTGGTCCGCGGCGTCGGCTTCAATCCAACATCAAAGTTGTGGCGGCTGCTCATCGCGACTCTTGGCCGACACCTGCGAGGCGGCCCGGCTTCTCGCCAGACTTCTCGGCAAGATTTCTCTGCAAGATTTTTCTAAACGTCTCGTGCTAGAGATGCCGTGCGGGAGGGAGGTTTCGTGGCGCGTGACTGGCGGCGTGTGTCCGACGATGAGCGGCTCAGCCTGGTGCTCCGTCGGATGCAGGTGGGAGGTGTGTGCGTTCTCGCGGGCCTGCTGCTGTTCGCGGTCGCCGACTGGGTACAAAGTCCCGCTCACCTCGGCATGCTGTATCTGCTCAAGAGCATCATGGCGGCGCAAGTGGCACTCTTGCTCTGGGCGATGCGGCAGCCACGGGCGCAGGCACGAGCGCTCGAACTCGCGGCGCTGTCGATTTGCTCGCTCTACGCCATCGGCATGATCCAATCGACGTTCGTGATCGGCGAGGTCCAGGCGGCGCCGGCGAGCTTCATCATCATCAGCATCTGCGCCGCCGCGTTGTTGCCGTGGGGCGCCACGGCGCAGGCGGTGACGGTGGCGTTTGGCATCGCGATGATGTGGATCAACGCGGTGGTGGTGCAGGGCGACCTGGCCGCGGTGTTGGGGTATTTGCAGGTCGCCGCGTTCATCGGGTTGGCGATCTCGGTGTACCTTGCCGCCGTGTTCGAGCGTCATCGGCTGGCATTGGCGCAGACGCAAGCCGATCTCCGGCACGCCAACGAGGTGCGGGAACGATTCGTGGCCACCATGTCGCACGAACTACGCAACGCGATCGGGGCGGTGATGGGCTACAATGATCTGCTCCTCGAGGGCGTCGCCGGGCCGCTCAATGAGAAGCAAGCGGAGACGGCTCGGCGAGCGTACGAGTGCGCGGTGGAGATGCGGGACGTGTTGACGGCGACCCTCGATCTCAACCGGTTCGACGCGCGCGACATGCGATTGGATCTGCAGCCGGTTGACCTGAACGAGTTGGTGGCGGAGTTGCGCGGCGAGATTGTTCGTCCGCCGACCAAGCCCAACGTGCAATTGGAGTGGCGCGCCGCCGCGTCGCACCCGCTGCAGACGGATCGACTCAAGTTGAAGATGGTGCTGCGCAACCTGGTAGGCAACGCGCTCAAGTTTACCGAGCAGGGCCGGGTCGAAGTCGACGTGGCGACGGACGCGACCGGAGCGGAGATCGTCGTGCGCGACACCGGGGCGGGCATTCCGCCGGCGGCGCTGCCGACGCTCTTCGAGCCGTTCGAGCAGGCACATGGCGAGGTCTCACGGCAGCACGGCGGTGCCGGTCTCGGACTTCACATCGTGCGGCAACTGGTCGATGCCCTCGGCGGTGAGATCAGTGCCGAGAGCGCCGATGGCCGCGGTACGGTGTTCCGCATACGCCTGCCCGCGCGACCGTGAAGGCGCTAGGTTGGCGGCAGAATCGGTTCGCCATCTGATCTTTTCGTTGCACACCGATCGGTGTACACTCCCAAAATGAAGCGGCGGGAGTTGGAGCGGTTCATGCGAGATCTCGGGTGGAGATTCCTGCGGCATGGAGGCAAGCATGATGTATGGTCCAACGGCGTGCGAGAGGAACCAGTACCGCGCCACGTCGAGATCAACGAGAAGCTCGCGGCCGCGATCCTGAACCGCGCCAGAAAGAAGGGCTGAGATGCGATTTCAAGGCAAGCTTTGTAAGGACGGGAAGTGGTGGCTGGCCGAGGTGCCGGTCTTCGATGCGATGACTCAGGGGCGCACACGCAAGGAGGCGCTCGCCATGATTGCGGACTGGTTCGTCACCATCGCCAGTCGCGCGGACTTTTCGGTGCGGATTCACTCGACCGGGGGAGATGACTTCGAGGTCAGTTCGGATGACTCGCGCACGATGATCAGCCTCCTGCTCCAGAGGCAGCGTCAGAAGACGGGGCTTACGCTCGCCCAAGCCGCCCAGCGACTCGGTGCGAAATCCCGCAACGCGTATGCGCGCTACGAACAAGGCGTCTCAGTGCCGACGGTGGAGAAACTCGATGAATTGCTGCGTGCAATTGCGCCGGACCGAGACATTGTAGTTCGTCAGAGCCATGCGGCGTGAGCATGTACGAAACGGCGTCGAAAAAACGCGGGAGCGCGTCGGCTGAACTGGCCGCCCCTTCTCCCGATCCTCGCTGCGCTGGCCGCTCAGTGTAGGTGTTTAGCGACACCTTGGTGGCGCGGGTGAGCAAGGCGATCCGACGAGCGCAGCCACTGCGGCAGACCAACCAGCAGGTGGCGAAGGTCGCCCGTCGCCGCATTACTACTTTCCAGGCTTGACCCCGCACACTTCAGGCTTGACCTCGCACACTTCATGACCCCGCACACTTCACGGCTTGGCCCCGTACATTTCGCCGGTTGCTCCGGCCGCCGCCTGCTACGTTGCGCGCCCGCGCAAGACTTACGCACTCGACCACATCTTCGCGGCGCGGCAAGGCTGCGACTTCCCGGCGCCCTTGACGTTGTCGACGCCGCCGGCTGCGTGGTACGCTGCGCAGCATGCCGACGCCCCACCGTGGAGGGCGTCGGCCAATTGAGATGTTAGGGGTCCGCCCTGGGGCCGGTAAAGTGCCAGCGCTGTTGGAGACGGAATGGCAAGAGCGATCGCGGCCGGCTTCGCGCAGCTCCGGTCGAATCTGGAGATAACTGGCCTTCAGGCTTCCACGGTGTCGACCCGCCAGACCAATGTTCGTGCGGCCGTCGAGCGGAGGTTGACCGTTCTCACGTCGTTCCTTTCTGGCTCTTACCAGCGATCCACGATGATTGCGCCTCTGAAGTCCGCAGATATCGACATCTTCGTGATCTTGGATCCCGAGTACTTCAGCAAGTTCACGCCTGCAGGGCTGTTGGACAAGGTCCGTACTATCCTGCTCGAAACCTATCCCGAGACTCCCAAGATCAGCCGAAACGGACAGGCCGTTACTATCACCTTCACCGATTTCACAGTCGATGTTGTTCCCGGTTTCCATCGAAGGGGCGGTGGCTATCTGATTCCTGATTCCACCTCAGGCGGATGGCTATCAACTGACCCGACTGTTCACGACTCGAAGCTCGCGGAGGCGAACCGTCTGCACACGGGCGATCTCGTGCCTCTCGTGAAGATGATCAAAGGTTGGAACAGGGTGATAAACGATGCCTTTGTGGGGTTCTATCTGGAACTCATGACCCAGAACATCCTCACCGGGGTAAAGATATCGGACTTTCCCAGCGGAGTCCGGTTCGTGTTCGACAAGGGTCGCGAGAAGATCCGATACAAGGTCGCAGATCCTGCTGGATACGGTGGCCACGTGAACCCGCTGAACGGCGTGCGCACCGTAGATGACGCCGTGAGCAGATTCTCGACCGCTTGCGATCGCGCCATAAGGGCCGAGGAGTTCGAAGCCAACGGTCGTACTGATGCGGCATTCGGCGAGTGGAGGAAGATCTTCGGTGACTACTACCCAGCATATGGATGACGGAGCCAGATGAGCACAAACATTGTGGACGAGATGCGGGCTGAAGCAGCTCGGATCGAAGAGGATTCTCTGTATTCAGGGAAGGGGCACTTCGAGGCCGCTCGTGCTTGGGGAAACGTGCACCTGTGGCTTGGCATCCCGGCGGCAGTGCTAGCGGCAATCGCAAGCGCTTCAGCCTTCAAACAGGAGGTCGCCCTGGCTGGCGCCTTGGCCCTGACCGCCTCGGTCCTGTCGGCGATCTCTACGTTCCTCAATGCGAGCGAGCGATCCCAACTCCATCACCAAGCGGGCGTCAAGCACAACGCACTCCGCAATCGGGCACGGATCTTCCGAGAGCTGGATCTGAAATCCGGAGTCGGGCCATCTGACCTGCTGGCATCGCTCAAGGCTCTCGCCCAAGAGCGCGACGACCTCAACCTATCTAGTCCGCAAATTCCAAAGTTCGCGTTCAGGCGAGCGCGCGGTGGAATCGAAACCGGAGAGGCAGCGTACAAGGTCGACTCTGCAATAACCGGAGCGCCCGGTGGCAAATCGGGCGGCGCCTAACAACCGCGTGGACCTGACGGTCGATCCTGTCCGCGCGTTGCAACAGCGGCAAGGCCCGTGACAGTCCGCGTCGCTGTGAAGCGTGTTTGCTGTAGTCCGCTCAACTTCCCGCCCCTCTTCGCATCACAAAGTCAAAACTCCCGTAGTGAATGTAGTCGGCCCAATCGGCGGACTTCAGTTTGAGCACGGCGCCGCGGCCGCTGCACAGTGCGGCGCCGATCGACTTGCCGTTGAGTAGTTCGGTGTAGAACGTGTTGGCGAAGGCGTCGGCGGCGGCGTCACCGACGGGCCAATAGGTGCCGACATAGTTTGCCACACCGCCGCGGAGGAAGGCTTCGGCCAAGCCGACGTTGTCCTGGATGCGTTTGCTGGGGGCGTCGCCACGGATGCGACCGGCCTCGCATGCGTTGAAGAACACCAACGCCGGCAGGCGTCCGACACCGGCGAGATCGGCGCCGCTCAAGACCTTGTCTTGGTGGCAGCGAATACCACTCTGCGCCGGATGATCGGGATCGAAGAACGCGTGGCCGGCGTAATGGACCACGTCGTACTTGCCGGAGCGGAAGTCGCCGAGCAGGGCCTCCTTCGTGGCCTGCTCCGCATGTCGCTGCGTCAAACTGACCGCAGGATGCGACCCGAACAGTTTTCTCAGGCGCGCGCCTTCCTGTTCGGCGCCGCTGAGGTCGCCGGTGGGATTGACCACCAACAGGATGTTGAGCTTCTTTGCGTCAGGCCGCTGCTCCAACCACTTCGCGATCGACAGGTTCTCGGCCATGTAGCGCCGACTCAGGCCCGCGTTGGCCGCCGGGTACCAGTCTTTCAGAACAATCGTCTCCCACGGGATCTGCGAGGCGCCGGAGTCGTGCACCACGACGAGGTGGCGGTCCTTCATCGTCGGCAGCA
Source organism: Deltaproteobacteria bacterium (assembly GCA_016178705.1). NCBI lineage: Bacteria > Pseudomonadati > Myxococcota > Myxococcia > Deltaproteobacteria bacterium. The sequence goes on from JACOST010000021.1 coordinate 27,544, forward strand.
CGTCGGCGACTTTGTCGGGTAACACGAGCTGCGCCAGCGTCGAGCCGAGCGTCTTCAACTTCGCGAGATTGAAAGTCTGCGGTGTGATGCCGTCGATCTGCTCGTCGAGATCGCGACGCGATGTGTCCTTGCTTTCAGAAATCACACTCGCCTTGGCGCCGGCGGTCAGGATCGAGGACCGGAACGTGCTCATGTCCCCCTTCTTTGTCTTCTCCCGCTTCTCCTCGCGGACGATCAGATAGACGGGATCGCTGCCCGGTTCCGCGCGCCGCGTCGAGGTCGGCGGCGTGCTCGGCGCGGGCATCTCGATCTCGCTCAGCGTCACCTCGACATCCTCGAACAGCGACGTGCCGGAGAGGCGGAACACCTCACGCTTGATCACGTCGTACGTGGCTGGGTCCATCTCGCACAGCGTGAGGCTGCGCATGCGATGTTGGCGATCGGCGTCGCGCACGCCGCGCACAATTCCGGCGAGAAGATTTTCCAACGAGGCGGCGGTATCGCGGCCGGACCCGGCGCCGAGCAACACGGTGGCGAAGTCGCCGACGTTGGTTTGAATGAACGTACGCACCGCATTCTCGGCGGCCAGTCGCTGCACGCCGTCGTCGAAGTGATCGAACGGACCGAGGCCGACAAATACGACGATGTCGGCGCGCACCAGGTGGCGACCGGTCGGCACGACGAAGATCTCACCGACGTTGGCGTTGAACATGCGGCGGTTGGTGAACTCGGTGATGGCGCCGTCGAGGCGCATGTCGAGATCGCGCGCCGCGCCGCTGGGCGCGACGTCACGGAACATCCCAAGCAGGTAGGCATCGGCTTCGACGTCAGCAATGCCACCGAGTGCCAGCTTGAGATCAATGCGATGTTGTCGCCGGCGCCCGACGACGACTTGATCGAACACTGCTGGCACGCCGCCGGACGAGGTCGCGCCGCTCGGCGCGCTGCTGCCCGCGTCGTCGCGCGCATCCGGCGCCGCGAGGTCGCTGAGCAGCCGGCGCACGTCGCTCGCGCTCGCTTCGCCGCCGCGCCGCTTTGCCGGTTGTGGAAATGCAGACTCACGCAGCAGACGGATCGCGCCGCGCCGCGTCGGCGACCATTGGTCGGGCAATGCGGAGGTGGCGTCGCCGCGGAGCAGATCGATCACCGCGCGCTCGACCGCGCCGTTGTTCGGCAAGCTGCCGTGACTCTCTTCGACGAAGTAGGTCTTGGTGTTCTCCAACTGCGCCAACGCCAGCGGAACCGTGCCGTCGCCTTCGAGTGATTGCTCGTATACGAACTCGGCGCCGTCGAGCTTCACTCCAGTGGTGGTTTCCTGATTAACGCCGGCGATGAGCACGAAACGTTCGTCAGCCTTGGCCAGCGAGTTGCCGATCCGCTTCACGTCTTTGAGCAACGCCGGATTGGGCTGCGGTCCGCCCTTCGGCCACATCGACGGATCGGTAAGATTAACGGCCGTGTACTTCGCCGGCTGCGGCAGCATCTGGTACAGCCCGGGAAACGAATTGAAGATCAGCTCGGCGAGCTGCGCGGCGTCGTGGTGCCGATCGAGCGCGGCAACTTCGCGCACGACCGAGTAAGTGCCGCGAATCGCTTGCACCGGCGCAAACGACCCGAAGTTCGGCGTGCCAAGCATGATCAGGCGCTTCACGTTGGGCGCCTTGCGCGCGAGCGCGGCGCGTGCGACCAGTCCGCCCATGCTGTGGGCGACGAGCGACACTCCGGCAGCTTCGCCCTTGAGTGACTGGCTGAGTTCGTCGCCGAGTTGGTCGAGACTCTGACGCCAATCGAACGGATGGAAGTCGGCATCGAAGCCGTTGAGCTGCAGCCGCAGTTTGAGCTTCAAGTAGGCGAACAACACCACGCCGAGCGGCTGATGTTTGGTTGGACCGTGCGCCAGCGAGAGGTCGACGAGGCGGCCGGCGCCGATGCTGATCGGATCAATCCAGATCACGTCGTCAAGCAGTTTGCCGCGAGTGCCGAGCTTCGACCCCATGATGCCGGGCAAGATCAGGACGCGTGGGCCGCCGCGCACGCCTTTGGAAGCCGCCTGCTTCGCCAGCGTGCACAGTTCCTGGTAACTGTCCTCGCCGAAGTAGCTCTCGATCAGATTACCCTGCTCGCCGCTCAGCAACGCACGTTCGAGCGCGCTATCGGACAACCGGTATCCCGCGTGCAGCCCCGCGCCGCTGGCCGCCGCCCTGCGCGTGGTCTGCGCGCGCTTGTCGATCGCCGCCCGTCGCTTGCGTGTGTGGCGTTGCGCCATCGCTCCCTCCTTTTGGTGCCGTGGTCGATACACCAGAGCGAGGGGTGGGCGAAAGACCTAAGACCCGAGATGTGGCCCTTGATAGGTTCGCTCCGCTCACACTCGGGCGAACGGGAATCGTGGATTCCCTGAGAAGAACCGCTTCCCTGAGTCGCCGCCTTGAGTAGAAGCCGAAGGCTTCGTATCGAGGGGCCACTCCTTGTGCAAAGCCGCGGCGGGAGACTATTCGCGCTCGCGGCGTGGGGCGCGCCACACACGGGTGTAGGGCGGCGGCGGCTCTTGGCCTTCGACTACCTCGCGCTTGATCGGCTCCGGTTCGGTGAGCAACGCCTCGGCGATGAAGCGGTCGATATCGAACGCGTCGCGGAACTCAGGCAGGCGCTTATACTCACGATCGATTGCCAGGTGATGACCGTCTGTATGTGCGGACAGCGCGTAGGCGCCGTCGCTTGCGGTTCGCACGATATCGACCACGCCGATCCGCAAGCTGACGGCTTCGGCGGCGCGCATCGCCAACTTGCGCGGCTCCTCGCCGACACCGAACAAGAAGCGGTACTTCGCCCCGCTGCCGGTCGCCACGATCCAGTCGGACGCGCTGCGGTAGTGTTCGCGATACGACTCGGTCCAAAACAGCAATTGCCCATCGACGATGTACGCCCGCAGCAACTGCCCCGGCGTCAGCACGCCGCGCGCGCCCACGTCGGCCACCAGCCGCTGAAAGAAAAACGGCGCGGGATAGAGCAACTGGCGGTCGCGGATGCGCGGCGGCGCGCCGGCAGGAACCAACTCCAGTTCGTAACGCTGACCGCGCGCCTCGGCGACCAGGCCATCGGCGGCGACGGTGACGACGTAGTCGCCGTGACCGCCGCCCGTGTGTGTCGCTTTCAGGATCGTCCACTCATGGTGTTGCACAAACGCAGTGGCGTCCTCGATAGAGGTCGTCATCAAACTCGCCGGCGCCCGCACGCCGCGCTGCAGCCAATGCTCGGTGAGCTTCGGCTTGTCCCAACAGATTTCATGGACATCGAACGAATTGAACACTTCAGCGCGCGGCATCAACCAGCGGATCAACGCGGCCGGCGCGGCCGGAGCATCGGCGGGTAGCCGGCTTGGGACATCGAAGGGCAGCACGTAGACGCGACGCACATCGGCCCAGTGCGCGGGATCCTGCGCGTGCTCGGCCACGGCGCGTTCAAGCGTGATGGGGTGAAGCGTACCGCCGAGGTCCTCGACGGCGGCGTGCAGCGCGCGCGCCGTCGGCTCGGTGAAGGGGGCGCTGCTACGGCCGTAGATGCAAAGAATCATAGGGCTCCGGCACGGGTCATTGACTCACTCGTCCTCGCCGTTCTGACGCCGCGATGTATTTGCGGCTCACGGGCGAGAGGTCGTGCTCGTCGATCCGCGCTTCGATAACACAAAACGTGGCGCAGTGCGCGGCCTCGCGCAGCGCTGCGCGCAACTCGCTGGCGCTGGTGACGCGCCAACCCGCACCACCCCACAGCTTGGCCAACTCGGCGTACGGCCACGGCGGCAGCGCCAGCAGGTCCTCGCGTTCGACGATCGGTCGAAAGATGCCCCAGCCGCCGTTGTTCATCACCAGGACGATCGGATTGATGCCGTGACGGGGCGCTTGCGCGATCTCGGGACCGGTCATCTGAAACGCACCATCGCCGCACAACACCAGTGGTCGGCGTCCGACGCCGATCTGCGCCCCCATGGCTCCCGGCACGCCGAAACCCATCGAAGCGTAATAGCCCTGCGCGAGATAGCCGCCGCGGCCGGGCACGCGGACGTCGAGGCCGGCGAACAACATGTCGCCGGATTCCGCGACCACTATGTAATCGGGTTTGTCGGCGAGGAACGCGTTCACCTCGCGCAGGACCTCGGTGACCTGCAAGCGGTCGGCCTTGGCGCGCACGCGGGCGTCGAGGTTGTCCGCGTAGCGCACGGTCTCACGATGCCGGCGCAGCGGCGCCTGCAAGAGTTCCTTGACGAAATCGCGCAGCATGACGTCGGTGTAGCTGTGATAGCTGACATCGACGCGGCTATCGACCGCCCACACCGAGCCGGCGCGATCGGCCCGCGGCGGGCGACTACCGAGATCCATATCGGTGCGCAGCGTTCCGAGATCCAGCACCAGATCGGCGGCGGCCATGCGGCGGCGAATTGGTGCGGGGCTGAGCGGGCCGATGTGCACGCCCATGTATAGTGGGTGATCCATCGGAAACGCGCCCTTCGCCAGCACCGACGTCACCACCGGCGCGCCCATACGCTCGGCGAGTGCGACCATCTCGTTGGCGAGGCGGTAGCGATGCGTCTCGATGCCGACAATCACCGCCGGTCGGCGCGCGGCGTTGAAGCGTGCGGCGGTGTCACGCACGGCTTCGGCGAGTTTGTGCTCGTCGGAGCGCGGGAACGATAGCCGGCCGTCCCACGCGATGATCGACGACGGCACGTCGATGATGCGGTCGACCATGTCGCGATGCACTTCGAGGTAACCCGGCCGCTGCGTCAACCACATCGTGCGGACGACTTCATCGACCTCTTCCGCGGCGGTGCGCGGATCGGCGAGCAGCTTCGCGGCGCAGGTCAGCTCGCGATAGATGTGGAGTTGCGATTCGATGGCTTTGGCTTGGTGATGGATGAGCGTGCCGAGCTTGCGCTCCTCGTCGCCGGGCCCTCCGCTGATGACAAGAATCGGCACGCGCTCCGAGAACGAGCCGGCAACCGGGTTGACGATGTTGAGCCCGCCGGCACCGTAGGTGACGCACACCACGCCGATCTTGCCGGTGGCGCGCGCGTAGCCATCGGCGGCGAAGCCGACGCCAGGCTCATGTGAGAAGGTGACGATGCGCAGCTTACGCCGCTGGGCGAAGCGGAAAAACAACCGCACGACGAGATCGCCGGGGATGCCGAACAGATGCGTGACGCCGAGCTTCTGGAGATAGGCGGCGAGAAAATCGCCCAGCGGCATGCGACGCTTCATGTGGGCATTGTAACAGATCACCGTCATCTCGCGGGGAGATGGGCCGGCAGCGCGCACAAAAGATTGCCGGGTGCACAAAAAAGGTGACAGGACGAGTGCAAGAAGCGTCACCTGTGGTGACACGAGCAACACCCAGGATTGACCCGGGGCCGAGGAGTCATGTGGCACGCGATCTGCTCGTTCACAGTCACCATGAAATCCCATGCGTCCCGACGCGTCGCGCTGATCTTAGTGCTGGCCGGGCTGGCGGGCCTGGGGTGGTTGTTGCGGCCGGTCCAAGGCAGTACTGGAACCCTCCCCGCCAACGGGGTGCCTCGCATTCATGACGACGGGCAACACTTCGTGGCGTTCTACGGCCAACTCGAGAAGCCGCTCACGGTCCTCGAAACCTGGCGGGTGTTGCGCGGCCTGCGCATCCAGATGGAGCGCGAAGGCGTGCCGCCGCGCCGCATTGCGGGGTTCGTCTACTACGCCGCCGATGAGATCTACCTTGCGGCGGTCGACTTTGAGGCGAACGAGGTATTCATCGATCGCGCTGGCGCGCGCACGGCCTTCACGCTGATTTGGCACCAGGTCGACGCTGATTTTAGTCCGGGCTGGTCGCTGCGTGCGCCCGACCGTATCGAATCGAGCGAGCCCAGCTCGCCGAGTTGAGCCAACCGGCTGCAACCCGCGCCCGTTTGCGGCCGATTCTGACAGCCGCTAATCGGTGCGCGTGGCGAACCTCGCGGATTTCTATTTCACTCACGACGAACTGTTTGTCATTCCGATCGAGCATCTGTCGCCGCGCGGCATGAGCGCGGCGTTCCGGACGCTGTTGCTACCACGCGTGAGCGTGAGCCTCGAATGGATCGACATGTTCGACGACGCGTTCGCGACCTACTGGGCGCGGGCGTCGGAACTGGCCGCGCACGCGCCGGAGAATTGGCCGCCGCCACGGCTGCAGCACGTCTGCGTGGTGACCGATCCGACCTGCGTGCGGCCGTACTTCCAACCGTTCAATCGTTGCTCGTGGTTGCTCTATGCGAGCGATTTCGATCCGGCGCTGTCGCATCGCGAGTTTGGCGCGTATCAATTGCTCCACGTCGAACGCATGGGCCTGCTGCAAGCGGTCACACCGGCGCTGGTGCGCAACTTGAGCTATTGGTTGGTGCGGTCCGACGACGAGATCGCGCAGTTCAGCGCGGCGTGCGCGCACACGCCGCGACCGGACGCGGCGGCGTTCCGCGAGCTCGCTGCTGCCCTGCCGTGGGTTCGACGCTTGCGTCATACCTCGCTCAAGCCGCCGGTGGTGATCTCTCTCGAACCCACCACCGCGATTCCCCAAGCTGGATTGCTGGTGCCGCGTTCGCTGCAACCGAAGCTCGACGCGCTGCAGCGGCAATGGACCGCGGCGGCGACGCGCGCGGTGGATTCGTTTCGCGCGGCGCACGCGCGGCGCGGGCGCGATCGCGCTGGCGAGTTGTGCCGCTGGCTGCGTGACGCGCAGCCGCGCGTACTGCTCACCACCGATGGCGGCCGCATTGTCTGGGACCCGGATGAACCGGATGAAATCGCTGCCACGCGCGCCGCGCTCGGCGGCATCGACGAAAGCGCAGCGCAGCGCATTCGTGACGACACTACGATCATCGACGAGCGCTCGCGGCAGTTCCTCGGTTCATTGGCGCATCCTGACGCGTTGCCTGCGCCGCATCGCGACACCGCGCAGGGCGGACTCAGCTACTTGCACCTCGACCGCAAGTTGATCGCCTACAACCTACGCGAGCCGGCGATGGACCGGTTGCACGCGCCCGCGCCGCCGTACGAGCGTTTCATGCTGGCGGCCCGCACGATTCACGAGTGGGGGCACCTCGCAGCCGACGCGGGGTGGATTCCGGTGCGCGCGGACCGGCGCGGCGCGCACGGCGAGTTGCGCACGCAACTCGCTGCGATGTTCGATGAAATCGTCCGCAACGCGCCGGCGGCGACGCGCTCGCTGACGGCCCATGAGATCACCCGCCTCACTGCTGAAGCCGGCAGTGCCGGCGCCGCTCTGGCGCAGATCCCGCTGAACCGCATGCCCGACTATCAAGCGAACCTGTTGGCGCGCCGCTACCTCACGGCGGATGAGTTGGAGACATACATCCGCAACAACGTCTACAGCCTGACGCGAGAATACTCCGTGACCAAACTCTTCCGGCGCCTGGCACGCTACGCCTACGAATACCAGTACCTGCGATTCAGCCAGATCACCGATCCGCTCGCCTACTTTCTCGGCAGCACCTGGTTCGCCGAAGAGTACCTGCAGCCCGGCAGTGTCACTGCAGCGCAACTGACGCGGCTTCTCGATACGGTCGGCGCTCTCTGCGACTGCTACGCGATTGACGAGAGCAAATTCGACGGAAGCCGATCGGTGCGCTAACCTCGATGTCCGCGGAAAGGGGTACGCATGGTCGAAGGTAGTTGTCTCTGCGGTGGTGTGAAGTTCGTGGTCGATGGACGGCTGACGCCGCTGCAGTACTGTCACTGTAGGCGCTGTCGCAAGGCGTCGGGGTCGGCGTTCGTGGCCGCGGTAGCGGCGAGGACGGAGAACTTTCGCTGGCTGAGCGGTGCTGATCTCGTCACGGTCTACGTCGCGCCGATCCGTGAAACGCCGCCACCGTATAGTAGCGCGTTCTGCCGCCGTTGCGGTTCGAATCTGCCGCTGTTCGATGCCGAGCGCCCGTTCATCGGGATCCCGGCTGGCGTGCTCGATACCCATCCAGAGATTCGGCCGCTGCGCCACATTTTCGTGGGGATCAAGGCGCCGTGGTATGCAATCCACGACGGGCTGCCGCAGTTCGAAGCCCACGCGCCGGTCGATCAACAGTTGCCCAGCAAAAAACCTAAATGATGAATTCTCTCGACGAACTTCGCACCGCGCGATTGCGGCTGACGCGGATGCAGGCGAGCGACGTGGACGACCTCGCACGCATGCACCGTGATCCGCAGGTGATGGCGACGCTCGGTGGCGTGCGCTCCGCGGCAGAGACAACGCAGATCGTCGAGCGCCTCGTGGCGCACTGGGCGCAGCAGGGGTTCGGCTACTGGCTGGTGCGGGACTTGGCGACCGACCGTTTCGCCGGCCGCGGCGGTTTGCGGCACGTCGCCGTGGGCGAACGCGAAGAGGTCGAAGTGGCCTACGCTTTGATGCCGGAGTTTTGGAGGCGCGGGCTGGCGACCGAACTCGCGCGCGAATGCGTCCGCGTCGGATTCGCCGAGTTGCAGCGCGCGGATCTGGTGTGCTTCACGCTGACGACCAATCGCGCATCGCAGCGGGTCATGGAGTGTGCCGGCTTCGTTTACGAGCGCGACGTGATCTACGCGGACCTGCCGCACGTGTTGTATCGCCAGACCGCTGTAGCCTGGCGCGCGCGAGCGGGGAGTTAGATCGCGTGGCGGACGGCTTCTCACAGGTTCCGATCATCGACATCGGCGCGTTGGTTGCCGAACGCGGCGACTCGCGCAACGTGGCGACCCAGATCGCGCAGGCGTGTCGCGAGTGCGGGTTCTTTTACATCGTCGGCCACGGTGTCGATGAGGAGCTGCAGCGACGACTGGAGAAACTCAGCCGCAAGTTCTTCGCCCAAGACATCGAGACCAAGATGCAGATCCGTATGGCGTTGGGCGGCCGCGCGTGGCGTGGCTATTTTCCGGTCGGCGACGAGCTGACATCGGGTCAACCCGATCGCAAGGAAGGGATCTACTTCGGCGCCGAATTGGAGGACGATCACCCCCTCGTGCGCGCCGGCACGCCGATGCACGGGCGCAACCTGTTCCCGGACATTCCCCTGCTCCGCGAAACCGTGCTCGCCTACATCGCGGCGATGACGCGGCTCGGCCACTCGCTCATGGCTGGTATCGCGCTCAGTCTCGGTCTGGACGAATGCTACTTCGCCGACCGCTACACTGCCGATCCGCTGATTCTGTTCCGCATCTTCAACTACCCGCCGTTGCGCGCCGACGAGTCCGCCTGGAGCGTCGGCGAGCATAGCGACTACGGCGTGCTGACTATTCTCAAGCAGGACAACGCCGGCGGACTGCAGGTGAAGTCGCAATCGCGCTGGATCGACGCGCCGCCGGTGCCGGGATCGTTGGTGTGCAACATCGGCGATATGCTCGATCGTATGACCGGCGGTCGCTACCGTTCCACGCCGCATCGGGTGCACAACCAATCGGGGCGCGATCGGCTGTCGTTCCCGTTCTTCTTCGATCCCAATTTCAACGTCGAGGTGAAACCGATCGAGCTCGATGGCGCCGTTCCCGACGATAAGGACGAGCGCTGGGACCGCGCCAGCGTCCACGAGTTCCGCGGCACCTACGGCGATTACGTCCTCAGCAAAGTGGCGAAAGTGTTTCCCGAACTGCGGCGCGCGGTGCTGTGAACGGACCTCGGGCGCGTCAATGCTTGGGCTCTTGCGCCCGCAATCGGTGACTGCCAGTAAGCGGAGCACGTGAAGATAGACCCATGCCCTTCGGGGATTTGATTCGCCAACGCGGCACCGACCGCACCTCTCGCGACCGCGCGTTTGTGCTCTTCAACGACGAGCGCGTCAGCTTCGCCGCCTACCACGCCGAGTGCGTGCGCTGGGCCAATCTGCTCCTCACACTCAGAAAAGTGAGCGTGCCCTTTCACGTGGGTGTCCTGCTCGACAACACGCCGGACTATCTCTACGCGTTCGGTGGCGCGGCGCTCGCTGGCGCGACGCTGGTCGGCATCAACAACACCAAGCGCGGCGAGCACCTCGCGCGCGACATCACGCACACCGACTGCCAGATTCTCGTGACCGAAGAGAAGTATCTGCCGCTCCTCGATCCGATTGGCGGCCAGCTTGGCGTCGCCCGCGAACGATTCCTGGTCAGCCATCGTTGGTCCGACGCCTCCAACCCTCCAACACTTGAACCCTCGAACCCTCATGGCACCGACCTCGACGCCGCGCTCGCTCAACACGGCGGCGGAGGCGATCCCAACATCGGGGTCAGCGACAAGGATACGTGCGTGCTGATCTTCACCTCCGGAACGGTCAGCGCGCCGAAGGCGGTCATTTGCTCGCACGGCCGCGCGGTCGAAACCGGCAAGAACATCGGCAGCAACATGTACGGGCTGACGCCCGCCGATGTCGGCTATCTCGCCATGCCGCTGTTCCACTCCAACGCGATGATGTGTGGCTACTTCCCCGCGCTTTACTACGGCTGCGGCCTCGGACTGATCCGCAAGTTTTCCAAGACGCAGTGGCTCGCCGACATCCGCCGTTACGGCGTGACGTTCTTCAACTACACCGGCAAGCCGCTCGCCTACATTCTCACCACAGCGCGGCAGCCAGACGATCACGTCAATCCGTTGCGCATCTGTTTTGGCAATGAGGGATCGAACGCGACGGTGCAGGAGTTCGCCGAGCGATTTGATTGTCGAGTGATCGACACGTTCGGATCGACCGAAGGTGGCGCGGGCGTTACGCGCCAACCGGACGACCCGCCCGGGAGCATTGGCATGCCGGCGCCGGGGATTCTCATCGTCGATGAAGACAGCCAGCAGCGGCCGGCGGCGCAGTTCGATGGTGCCGGCCGCTTGCTCAATCCCGACGAAGCAATCGGCGAGATCGTCAACACCCTCGGCACCGGCTGGTTCGAAGGCTACTACCAGAACGACGACGCGATGCGCGCGCGCACGCGCAACGGTTGGTACTGGACGGGAGACCTCGGCTACCGCGACGAGCGCGGCTATCTCTACTTCGCTGGGCGCGACGTCGATTGGATTCGCGTCGACGGCGAGAATTTTCCCGGCCGTCCGATCGAAGAGATTCTCCTGCGCCATCCCGCCATCGCGCTCGCGGCAGTGTACGGCGTGCCCGACGCACAGGCGGGTGATCGCGTGATGGCGGCGGTAATTCTGCGCGACGGGTACACATTCGATTCGGTCGAGTTCGCCGCGTTTCTCGCCCGACAGCCGGATCTCTCTCCCAAATGGGTACCGACATACTTACGAGTGTGCCAGTCATGGCCAGAGACCGGCACCAACAAAGTACTCAAGCGCGAATTGCAGCGGCAGAAGTTCGACCTCGACGCGTTTGCGGATCCCGTCTACTGGCGTTCTCCTGGCGACGCGCGGTTTCGTCTGTTTGGCCGCACGGACTACGGCGAGATCCGCGCAGCATTTGTCGCGAGCGGTAGCAGCGCGCGGCTTGACGTGTGATGGTTCACGCGCGCACGACGAGCGGAGTCCTCGCCTGCTTCACGATGGCACTGTTTGCGTTCTCGCCTTTGCGCGTGCGCGCTGAGGCTCCGCGGTTTCCCCTCGATGTGGTGCGGGCGTTCTGCCAAGCCGACGGGCGCGGTGAGCGCGTGCAGCCGCGCACCTGGAACGCGATCGCGCCCCTGGTGAATTGGGAACTCGAGCCGGCGTGGGATGTGCTCGCGGTGATCAGCGGCTATCAGATCGAAGCCCCGCGCTACGCCGACGATCATGTCGAGATCGATGTGCAGTACACCGTCACGCAAACTCTCTCGGCGATCGGCGTCGACGACACGGCGTACATCGACAGTGTGACGTTCAATCTTATCGCTGATGGCGCCGGCGGCTGGCGCATCGCCGCGCCACCACAGGTGCCGCACCCATTTGCGAACAACGTCGACGTGCTCAGCCTGCGTGCGGCGCTGGCGCCCGATTCGCCCACATACCTGAGCGCGTCGGCGTTCGTGTGGCGGATGCTTATCGACGCGGGCTGGCCGGCGCCGTATCGGCTGGTGCGCCAGCTTCGCGACCCGGCCGTGTTCGCCGCCGTCAGCGAACCCAAGCCGGGCGATCTCGCGTTGTTTCTTGCCGACAACATTCCCTATCACGTCGGTTTCGTCTCGAGTGATGGAACCATCGCGTCGGCGACGGCGAATGCCGGATTGATGCGCACGTCGCCGGAAGCCTTCGCGGGCGCCGTGCTCTATCTGCGTCTGAAGCAGCCGCGCACGCCGAGCCCTGGGTTCGCTGCGGTGTCGCCCGACGATGCGACGCCACGTGCGCTGGCGCCAACCCCGCGCAGCAAACACGCACCTATTCACAAACCGACTCACAAACCGACGGCCAAGAAAGCCAAGGCGCGTTCGGCTCACTCCGCGACGGGGAAGAAAACGCCGACGCGTCTGCCGACGCCGAAGTCATCCACCAGTTCGCGCGCAACTCCGCGGCCCCCGGCGCGTTAGGGGCGTAGTTGAATCAGCTTGCGGCGCGTGCTCCGATGCGCGCCGCGAAGTCCAAGGAGGATTGCAATGACTCGCTCGATCGCGATCGCCCTTGCGTTGCTCGTCAGCCTGTCCCTAGTCGGCTGCGCCAAGAAGCCGGTCACGGCGCCCCGCGCGGTGGTGCCCGAGACCGTGTCGTCCGAACTGCGCGCCGCCGGCACCGAAGCCAAGCAGTTCGGCTCGATGGTGGCCGTCGGCGTCGGCGTGTCGAACGGATCGAGCAAGGACTATGTGATTTCCGCCGATCGCGTGCTTGCCGTCGACGCTGCGGGGAATCGCATCGCGCCGCTGTCAGTGGCCGAAGCGGCGCGGCAAGCCGGGGGCGTAACGGCGCTGGTTGCCGGGCTCGAAGGCGCCGGCGGCACCGCGATACTCACTGGTCTGCTGGGCGCAATCCCTGGTGCGCTCATTGGCGCCGCGCAGAGCGGTGGCTCGGGCGCGGGCAAAGGGGCAGCCGTCGGAGCCGGCATCGGCATCGCGGTCGGTGCGATCGGTGGTTTCTACGAATCCAAGACGGCAACCGAACGCGAGATCATCGATCAGCTCGGCGGCCTCTACCTCGCCGAGAAAATTTCCAAGCCCGGCATCCCGGTGAGCGGCTTCGTGTTCTTCCCGGAAGGCAGCTACCAAGGCGTGCGCATCGTCGCGGTCGAAAAAGCCAGTAGCGTAGTCGAAGAAATCTACGGCGCGATGGTGGCGGCGCCGGAGTGAAGTGGTGAGTTGAGCTGCTCGTGAGTGTTGATCGGACCTCCCGACGCAGTCCTACTCACGACTCCAGCCAGCGACTCATCGCCCGCGCGCGCCACTCGTTGGTGACGATGGTGTGCTCGACAGCTTGGCGGCATCGGCGTTGGATGTCGGCGGTGATGCAAGCGCGCTGCATTAGTTCGAGCGCGCGGTCGCCGTGTTCGGGTTCGGCGTAGGCGTGCACTTCCATGTTCTTCGCCTTGATGCCGTAGTGTTTCGCCAGACCGTTGTAGATCGTCGGCGCGTAGCCGCTCATGCCGGCGACGCGCTCGCGGGCGTAACCGAACGCCGCCAGCCCTTCCTCGTATGAGCGGCGACAGTAGTACAGCAGCGTGTAGATCGAGCCGACGGTCTCGGGCATCGGCACGTAGGCGCGCAACTCGTCGTCGCTGATGCCGAGCTGGCGGCACATCTCCACCTTCATCAGCACGTGATTGGGGTCGCGTAGGTAGCCGGTCTCGTCGGCGAAGTTTTGCGCCCAATGGCCGAAGTGCTCCGAGTCTTCGAGCGTGAAGGCGTACGAGTCGGGCGCGTTGGCGATCAGCAACGCGAACTCCGGCGTCATCCACAGCCCGAGGTAGTACAGTTCTTTGGAGTAGCGCTTGACGATGTCGAGCGACGCGCTGCCGTCGCCGATCGCCGCGATGACTCGGTTCTGGCGATACGGGTTGTGCTCGTCGATGAACCTGTCGAGCTGCGTCAGGTACACGTCGACCGGTAGCGCCGCCGTCACTTCGTCGGTGCGGATGACATTGCGAAACTCTCGTCGTGTGTCTTGCCGAGTATCTTGCATGGCTGGCCTCCGTGAGCGAACGTCCATGCCATAGTCGGAAGAGCGGAAAGCTGTCAACGTCCGCACGACAAGCGAGCTGACGGGTCATCGCGAGACTGCGAACAGTGTTGGTTGCAGCCCGAGCGCGCTCGGTTTATCGTGCCCCCGCGGGAAGGAGCGCGAATCCGATGACGTTGGTGATCGAGGAAGGCGAGTTGAATCAGCTACCGATCACTGTGGACCCCGAGGTCGTTAGTGGCGCTCCGGTCTTTCGCGGAACTCGTGTGCCCGTCGAAGCCCTGATCAGCAACCTCGAGGCGGGCCTCACGCTCGATGAGTTCCTCGATAACTTCCCGAGTGTCACTCGAGAGCAGGCGCTACAGGTTCTCGACTTCTACAAGCGCACGCTGTCGCGATTGGGTACTTCGAATTGAGAATCCTGCTCGACGAGTGCACGCACCACGGACAAGAACCTGCGGTATCAACAGAATCTGGCGGGCCGTCACATCGCGATCGTACTTCTGCCGAGCAATCAAGTGCCCGTGGTCGCAAAGCTGCTCCCGGCCATTGAGCGGGCGCTTCAGTCGCTCTCCCCCGGCTCGTTCGTGGAGATCCCGTTACCGTAGTTGTCGAACCCCGATGGCCTTGGTGGCGCTCACGGGGACCGATGATGGGCCCGGCGGCGAGAGTGAAGCGTAGCGCTGCAGGCGCCGCAGAACCACCACGACGCGAAGTTCTCCTTACCCTATACCGTCGCCATCATCTGGTGCGTGGGCACGTTGACCTTGACGACTTCACGGCGGATGCGATCCGCGATCCGACGGTGTGCACGCTCGCGGCGCGCACCAGCTACCGCGAAGATCCCACCGCCGAATATCCACAACGGTTTGGCGGACGCCTGCGCGTGCATCTGTACGGTGGCCGCGTTGTGGAGCACCACCAGCCTGTCAACCGCAGTAGTGCCGAGTGCCCGCTGACCCGCGCCGAAGTCGAATCCAAGTTCCGTCGTAACGCCGCGCGGGCACTCAGCCGCGCCGCTGCAGACGCTGTTGTTGATGCCATCGATTCGCTGGAGCGATGCGCCAACCTTTCGGCCCTGACGCGACCGTTTCGACCGTAGGGTCCGCACTGCGGCCCTACGAACTACGCAAGCCTCCCCCTGGCCTGCTTGGCGGCAGCCGGAGTTTGTAGCGACCCGGCCTTCGGTGTTATCAGGGACCGTGCTTCAATCGCTCGTCCCCAACAAGCAAAAGATTGCGGGAGCAGCGATTGTTCTCGCGGCGATTTGGTTGTCTCAGTCGATCAACACCTACGTGTTCGGCACATTTCTCATGCCGCCAGATTCCATCGAGAGTTTCACCAGGATCTTTGCTGACAATCCAGAGGCCATGGAGAAGTTTGCAAAGGCGATTACTTCCATGATGAGCGCAAACAAGTACTTGATGGCGCTTGCTCCGGTTGTTCAATGGGTGGTGCGGGTGGCGTTCGCATATCTCGCCGCATGCATCATCATTGCGACCGCCACGCCGAAAGGCGAGCCTCCCACCAACGCCGTTTGATTTCAAGACGACCCACTACGGCGGCGGCTCCCGCGTTGACAAACTGCGTCAAGCCGGGAAAGGTGACCGACAACTCACATGGCTGACGTACTCGATCTCTCGCGCGCCGCGCGCGTACGCAATCTCGACACACTGAGCCGCGAAACTTTCGATCTGCTCGTCATCGGCGGCGGCATCACCGGCGCCGGCATTGCCCGCGACGCTGCGCTGCGCGGGTTGTCGGTGGCGTTAGTCGAGCGGCGCGACTTTGCGTGCGGTACCAGCAGCCGTTCGTCGAAACTGATTCACGGAGGCGTGCGCTATCTCGCGCAGGGCGACGTTGGCCTCGTGCTCGAAGCCGCCAGCGAGCGGCGCAGCGTGCGGCGCATCGCGCCCCATCTTGCCCGCCCGATGCACATGCTGGTGCCGATCTACAGCCGCGGTGGTTACGCCAAGCTCAGTGTCGGGCTGCTCGCCTACGACCGCCTCGCCAAGGTCGCCAAGGACGAGCGCTATCGCATGCTCGATCGCGCCGCCGCGCTGGCTCACGAACCGGCGCTGCGCGCCGACAATCTGTACGGTGCGGGGCTGTACTACGAATACGTGACCGACGACGCTCGTCTGGTCATCGCCACCATCAAATCGGCGGCGGCGCTCGGCGCCGTGGTGGCGAACTACGTCGAGGTCACCGGCTTCGTCACCGAGGGCGATCGCATTACGGCTGCGACACTATGCGATCAGCAGGCGGGCGCGACGCTGACGGCGCGCGCGCGCGTGATCGTCAACGCCGCAGGGCCGTGGGTGGACGACGTCCGGTTGCTGTACGGCCACGGCGAGCAGCGTCGCCTGCGACCGAGCAAGGGCATCCATGTGGTGGTGCCGCACGCGCGATTGCCAGTCTCGCGCATCGTCGTGATGCAGACGCCGGACAAGCGGTCGATCTTTTGCGTGCCGCGCGGCGACACCGTCTACCTCGGCACCACCGACACCGACTACAGAGGCCGGCTCGACGATCCGGAAATCACACGCGACGATGTGTCGTACTTGCTCGACGCGGCGAACGCGACGTTCGGGATCGAGCCACTCACGTTCGATGATGTGGTTGGGGCATGGGCCGGTCTGCGCCCGTTGCTGCATGAGGCGGGCAAGAAGCCGGCCGAGCTGTCGCGCAAGGACGAGATCATGGTGAACGCCGGCGGCATGATCTCGATCGCCGGCGGTAAGCTCACGACGTTTCGCAAGATGGCCGAGCGCATCGGGGCGCTGGTCGAGACGCGGTTGCGCGAGCAGGGTCGGCCGTTGCCGACCAAGCGCGGCGACAGCGACAGCGCGACGCTGTGCGGCGGTGACACCGGCGACGACGTGGCGGCATACGCGGAGCGCTTGTCCGCGCGCTGGTCCGCCGTGCCGGCCGACATCGTCGGGCGATTGGTTGCCCTCTACGGCAGCGAAGCTGAACGCGTCTTGGAGATGATGGACTCTGAACCTGTGCTCGCAGCGCGTTGCGCCCCGGCGTCGGCCGTCACACGTGCCGAAGTGACCTATGCGCTGCGCGCCGAGATGGTGTTGGAACTGGACGACTTCCTCGAACGGCGCAGCCGCGTGATGCTCTACGGTCTCGACAACGGCCTCAGCGCGGCGCCGTCGGTCGCGCGGATCATCGGGGCGGCGCACGGTTGGAGTGAAACGCAGATCGCCGAAGCGGTCGCGCGCTATCATGCCCACGTGCGCGACGTGAAGAGCTTCCAGACCGAGCAGCTGGCCCCGGCGGCGAGCGCCGCGCATGCGTGAGCCTCAACGAATTCGCGACGACCTCACCCAGCGACTCGGCGCTGACGCCGTGCGCTGGGACGAGGCGACATTGCGCGAGCACAGCCACGATTGGTGGATGATCGCGCAACTCCGATTGCTGCGCGAGACGCTGACCGCACGACCGGCGTGCGTGGTGAGCCCGGCCGACACCGCGCAGGTGTCGCAGACGCTCGCCTACGCCAACGAGCACCGCATCGCGGTGGTGCCGTTCGGTGCCGGCTCGGGGGTGTGCGGTGCGGTGTTGCCTGCCGCCGGTACGATTGTCGTCGATCTGCGCCGCATGAACCGCGTGCTCGACATCAACGAGACCGCGCTCAGCGTGCGCGTGCAGCCGGGCATGATGGGTCCGGCGTTCGAAGCCGCGCTCAACGCGCGCGGATACTCGATGCGACACTTCCCGCAGTCGATCGATCTCTCCACTGTCGGCGGTTGGGTGGCGACGCGCGCGGCGGGGCAGTTCTCGTCACGCTACGGTTCGATCGAAGACCTGCTGCTGGCGCTCGAAGTCGCGCTGCCCGACGGCCGCGTCGTCCACACGCGCGTCGGTCCGCGCAGTGCGACCGGCCCCGATCTGCGCCAGCTCTTCCTCGGCTCGGAAGGCACGCTCGGCATCTTCACCGAGTTGACATTGCGCATCTTGCCGTTGCCCGAGAGTCAAGTGCTGCAGAGTTTCAGCTTCGCCGACTTCGACGCCGGGCTCGAGGCGCTTCGCGCGATCGTGCGCGCCGGGTGGCGCCCGCCGGTGCTACGGCTCTACGACGGCATCGAGAGCGGCCGCCTGTTCGGCGATGTCAGCACCGGAACCAACGCCATCTTGCTGGTGCTCTCGGAGGGACCGGCCGCGCTGACCGCTGTTGAGATCGACGGCTGCCGCCAAGCCTGCGCGGCGCACGGCGGCACGATTGCGGGCGAGGCACCGACCGCACGCTGGCTGGCGGAGCGCAACCACGTACCCGGCTTCGAACCGTTTCTGAAGAAGGGCATCGTGCTCGATACGATCGAGGTGGCGACCACGTGGGATCGCATTCACGATCTCTATCGGGAAGTGATCGCCGCCATCAACACCGTGCCGAGCGTGGTGATGGCATCGGGGCACAGCTCGCACAGCTACGCGCAGGGGACGAATATCTACTTCACCTTCGTCGCGCGCCCCGACGATCCGGCGCAAGCCGAACCGACGTACTTCGCGTGTTGGGAGAAAACGATGGAGGCGACGCTGCGCGTCGGCGGTACCATCGCGCACCATCACGGCATCGGCCGCGTGCGATCCCGTTGGCTGAAGGACGAGCTCGGCAGCGTTGGTCTCGATCTGTTGCGCGCCCTCAAGCGCGCGGTCGATCCAAACAGCATCATGAATCCCGGCGCGCTGCTGCCGGAGGGCTAACCTCGCGGTTGTTCCTGCGAAAACCGTGGCGGACGCGGTCTGGACAAGAGGGATTTGTCCTCATCATGTTCGAAAGACCACCGTCCTACCTAGTGCTGGCGATCGCCCTCCTGGTGTGCTGCCGATCAGCATACGCCGCTGACGACGGAGGTCAGCTCTACGAAGACGCGTGCGCAACGTGTCACGGTCACGACGGCCGCGGCGCGCCGCAGGGTTCGGGCATCGCCGTCCCGTTGCCCGACTTCACTGATTGCAACACGGTGACGCGCGAGGCGGACGCCGACTGGGGCGTGCTGGCGACACACGGCGGTGTGGCGCTCGGCATGTCGCCGCAAATGCCGGCGTTCGGTGACGTATTGAGCCGCGACGAGGTGCAAGCGATCCTCGACTACATCCGTTCGTTCTGCCGCGATCCGGACTGGCCGCGTGGTGAGTTGAACTTTCGCCGGCCGGTGTTCGTCAGTAAGGCGTTTCCGGAAGACGAAGCGGTCGTTGCCCCGACGGTCGCCCAAGGCCGCGGCGAGCGCGCTGCCGCCGCTGAGGTGTCGATCGAGGGGCGCATCGGCGCGCGCGGTCAGATCGAATTGACCGTGCCGATCGAGCTGATCGACCACACGAGCGGGCCGACGGTCGGCGGCCTCGGTGACCTCGCGCTGGCGTACACGCAGGTGGTGTTCGCGTCGTTGCCGGCGCGCTCGATCGTGTCGCTGGCGACGGATCTGATCGTGCCGTCGGGCGATCGAAGCCGCGGACTTGGTGACGGCACGACGACCTTCGCGCCGGCGTTGCTGAGCGGGCACGGATTGCCCGGCGGTTTCGTGCTGCAAACGCAGTTCAGCGCGGTGTTGCCGATCGATGCGAACCGCGCCCCGCGGCGCTTCCTCTATCGCTTCGCCCTGCAGTATCCACTCGGTGCACGCAAGAACGCGTTGGTGCCAGCGCTCGAATTCGAGTCGGCGCAGAAGATCGCCGGCACGTTTCAGGATTACACCGTCCTTGCGCCGACGCTGTACATCCCGCTCAGCCAACGTGGCCATCTCGCAATCGGCATCGGTGCGCAGATTCCGGTGAGCGACCATCGCCCGTTCGACTATCGCGTCGGCGCGTTCCTCCTGTGGGAGTATCTCGACGGCGGGTTGTGGTGGTGAGTGGGGCTGCGGGCAAAGACCGCATCGGCTTTGCACGAGAAGGCCCTCGATACGATCGCTTCGCGATCTACTCGGGCAAACGGTTATTGGGTTCCGGGAGAAGAAAAACCGCTTCCCCGAGTAGCAGTTCCTGAGTAGAAGCCGGAGGCTTCGTATCGAAGGGCTGCGTATCGAGGGGCAGTTTGTGTACAAAGCCGCCCGCCCGTATCAGAGGTCGCCTTGCTGCCGCGCGCGCGAAAGTGGTAGAGCCGAGACAGAAATGGAGGCGTGATGATCAAAACGATCCTCGTCGGCCTCGACGGTTCGGAACACGCGCGCACCGCGATGCGGTACGCGTTCTGGTTGGGGGAGCGATTGGGCGCCCGGGTGATCGGGCTGCACGTGATCGACATCGTCTCCATCGAAGGTTCGTTCTTTCACGACATCTCCGGTTCGCTCGGTTTTGAGCCCTACCTCGACTTCAGCTCCAAGATGCGCGAGGTGCTGCACGAGCGCGGGCAAGCGTTGCTGCAAGACTTTGAGGCGCAGGCGAGCGCGCGCGGTGTCGCGCACGACCAGGCGCTCGCCATGGGCGTGGTCGCCAACGAGATCTGCGAGCGCGCGCGCACGGCCGATCTAGTCGTCATCGGTCATCGCGGCGTCAACGAGAAGTTCTCCACCGGCCTGCTCGGCGGCACGGCGGAAAGCGTGACTCGTAAATCGCCGAAGCCCGTGTTTGTCTGCAACTTGGAATTTCATGAGTGCGCCAACCCGTTGCTTGCGTATGACGGCAGCCAACGCGCGGCCGCTGCGATGCAGTCGGCGGCGGAGTTCTGCACCACGCTATCGTTGCCGCTGACCGTGCTCTCGGTCAACAAGGACGAGCAAGCCGGCCGCAAGGAGCTCGACGAAGCGGAAACCTATCTGCGCTCGTATCAGATCAAGACCCAGTACGAGCTGCAGCAGACCGGCAATGCGCCCGAGCGCATCGCCAACTTCATCAAAGAGCGGAGTCACGGTCTGCTCTTCATCGGCGCCTATGGCCACAGCCGCATCATTGAGATGGTACTCGGCAGTACCACCGAGTACGTGCTGCGCAACGCGGCCTGCCCGGTGTTTCTGAATCGCTAGGTTTCTCGTCTCTGGTTTGTGGTTCGTGGTTTCTGGTTGAGTGAGTGGAAAGGACGCGATGGACATTTCGACTGTGCGCGAGTTGGCGCGCCGCTTTCGCAACTGGGGCAAATGGGGTGCCGAGGACGAGATCGGTACGCTCAACTACGTCACGCCGGAGAAGATCGTCGCGGCGGCCAAGCTGGTGAAGCAGGGGAAGGTGTTCGGTCTGGCGATTCCGTTCGACAGCAACGGCCCGCAGAGCGGCTTCGGCGGCCGCCACAACCCGCTGCACGTCATGCTGCAAGACGGCGGTGACATCGCCAGCGGCGCACAGGATTTCCTTCCCGGCCTGCGCTACTGCGACGACGCGATCACCATGCCGCTGCAGTGCGCGACGCAGTGGGACGCGCTGGCGCACATCTACTTCGACGGCAAGATGTACAACGACCGTGGCCCCGAGCTGGTCAACAGCACCGGCGCGAAGAAGAACTCGATCGACAAGCTCAAGTCGAAGGTTGTCAGCCGCGGCGTGCTGCTCGACATCCCGCGGCTGAAGAACAAGCCGTGGCTCGAACCGGGCGAAGCGATTCTGCCGGCCGATCTCGATGCCGCGGCGAGCCGCGAAAAGGTTGCGATCGGCCGTGGCGATATCGTGCTGATTCGCACCGGGCAGATGGCGCAGGTGAGGGCGGAGAAGAAATGGGGTCAGTACGCCGGCGGTTCGGCGCCGGGGCTGAGTCTCACCTGCGCCGAGTGGCTCGCCACCCACGAGATCGCCGGCTACGCCACCGACACGTGGGGGACAGAGGTGATTCCGAACGAAACCTCCGACGTGTTCCAGCCGTTGCACTGTGTCGCGATCGTAAACATGGGCATCCTCGTCGGCGAGATCTTCGACCTGGAGGAGTTGGCCGCCGACTGCGCGGCGGATGGTGTCTACGAGTTCATGTTCGTTGCGCCGCCGTTGCCAGTCACCGGCGCGGTCGGCTCGCCGGTGAATCCGCATGCGATCAAGTGAAGGCACCGCGCCCCGGTTCTCCTCATCTCTTGCGCCGGGCATCCGGCTCCACGGCTTGCGACAATCACGACTGCCATCAGCGGGAACTCCCGCCGAGGCCGTCGCGTGCGGAACAGCAGCGCATCATTGGCGGGAACGCAGCAGTGGAATCACCGAGGTAGTCGCGCGAGGCCGACTCACAGTGGCGCGCCCCATTTGCCCGGCTCCGGGCGCGGAAGGAGGAGCCTGAGGAGGGAACCATCGCCATGGTTCCCTCCTCAGAGGGGCGCAGGGGCGAAGCCCCGCATCCGATGACCGCGGTCCGAGTGGGCAAGGGCAGGGTCATCCGATGGAGGTGGGCTCGTCGAAGCTCGGAGCGAGGGAAAACCGAGGCGCGGTTTTCCCTCGCGCTCCCTTTCGCTTTCGCTGCGCTCCGCCATGGGCCGCGGCATTGTGAGCCGGCCTCACGCGCGCGGTGCCACCAGCCGCAGCGAAGCTACATGCCAATGCTGCGCTGCCGAGCGCTGAGGGCGGCCTCTGAGGTAGCGACGCGATCGGCGTCGCTCTCGCCGACATCGGAGTTCCGGCTCTCCGTGGAGGGGCGCAGGGGCGAAAGCCCCGCGTCCAAGGGTTGGGTTGGCGCGCCGCACCAATTTGTGTACAGCTCTCGCCGCGGAAGGAACGTGACGATGGACTTCACTCTCTCGGACGACGATCTCGCGCTCCAACAATCAGTGCGCGATTTCGTCGAGGAACAAGCCAACGCGGTCTGGAGGGAGATCGACAAGACCAACGTGCTGCCGCCGGCGCTGCTGGACGGCGCGCGCCAGCTCGGCCTGTTCGGCCTCAGCATCCCCGCCGAGTACGGCGGTCTCGGCTTCAACGTGGTGCAGAAAACGATCGTACACGAGATGCTCGGCCGCGGGCCGTGGGGACTCGCCAGCCACATCAGCGTTCACACCGGCATCGGCTGCGTCGGCATCATTCGCTTCGCCAGCGAGCAGCAGAAGCAACACTACCTTCCGAAGATGGCGACCGGCGAATGGCTCGGATCGTTTGCGCTCACCGAACCCGGCGCCGGTTCCGACGCCGGCAATCTGCAAACCCGCGCCGAGCGCAAGGGCGATAGCTGGATCATCAACGGCCACAAGACCTTCATCACCAACGCGCCGCACGCGCATCACTTCTTTGTCTTTGCGCGCAGCGACAAAGGCATCACCGCATTCATCGTCGACCGCGAGACGCCGGGCGTGCAAATCGGCCAGGTGTTTAACACGCTCGGCCATCAAGGCTCGCGCATCTCCGAAATCGTTTTCGAGGAGGCCCGCATCCCCGCCGACGCCCTCGTCGGCAAGGAAGGCGAAGGCTTTGAGTATGCCAAGCGTTGCCTCTCCGAAGGCCGCACGACCTTGAGCGGGCGTTGTGTCGGCGCCAGTCAGAAGGCAATGGAGCTGGCACTGGAGTACGCGGAGCAACGACAGACCTTCGGCAAGCCGCTGGCCGAGCATCAAACGATCGCGTTTCGTCTCGCGCAAATGAGCGCGCGCACCGAAGCGGCGCGACTCATCGTCTATCGCAGCGCGTGGTTGCTCGATCGCGGTCAACCGGCGATCCGCGAGTCGTCGACGGCCAAACTGTTCGCCGGCGAAGCGCTATGGCAGACCGTCGACGACGCGGTGCAAATCCACGGCGGCAATGGCTACATCCGCGGCGAGTACATGATCGAACGCATCTGGCGCGATGCGCGCGTCGTGCGCGTGTACGACGGATCGAGCGAAGTGCAGCAGATCGTCATCGCCGGCCGCCTGCGCAAAGGCGATGTGGAGACGAGTTGGCAGTAGAGCGTTCGCCGGAGACGACGCGAAGGATCGCCGAGGAATGAGGCGGCAATCGAGGCCTGTGCCCCTACAGGAACCTATGCCGAAACTATTGGGAGCCCTCCACGGCATCCGAATCGTCGAGTGCGCGCAAGACATCGCCGGGCCGTACGCGGCCATGCTGCTGGCGGAGCAGGGTGCCGACGTCATCAAGATCGAGCCGCCCGGCGGCGATCGCGCGCGCGCGCTGCCGGGCTTTCATGTGTGGAACCGCAGCAAGCGCAACGTCGTTGCCGATCTCGCCACCGACGGGGGACGCGCTCGGCTGCACACGCTCTGCGATCACGCCGATGTGCTGATCACGGACTCGCTCTCGCAGTCTGGCGCGCTGAGCTACGATGCCTTGGCCGCGCGCAACCCGGCGCTGATTCAATGCTGGATGCCGCCGTATGGCGGTCGCGGTCCCGATGCGGACGCGTTGGTCAGCGACGACCTGGTCGCGGCCCGCAGCGGATTGCTCGCGAGTCAGTGGGGCTACCGCGAGGGGCCAGTGTTCATCACCCTGCCGGTGGCGAGTTACGGGACGGCGATGCTCGCCGCCGGCGCGGTGTGCGCCGCGCTCAATGCGCGGAACCGCACTGGCCGCGGCCAATCGATCGAAGTGTCGTGGCTCGCGGGCGCGTTCGCGATGCAGACCGGCAGCATCGTTGCGCATCCGGCCCTGCTGCGCGTGATGGGATTGGTGCGCGACCCCCAAGGCGTGATTCCGGTCTATCGTCTCTTCAAAGCGAGCGACGACTGGCTGTTCATCGCTTGCGGCAATCCGACCTTCTTCAACAAGATGTGTCTGGTGTTCGAGCGGCCCGAGTTGGTGTCCGACCCCCGCTTCGATGGCGCGCCGTGGGTGATCGCTCCGGCGTATTGGGCGGAGATCAAGCAACTCATTCAATCGATCGTCGCGACCAAACCGCGCGCCGAATGGCTGCGCCTGCTCGACGAAGCCGACATCCCGTGCGCGCCAGTGCTCACCCGCAGCGACTTCATCGACGACCCACAGGTCGCGCACCTCGGCATGCGCCAAGAGATCGATGATTCGCAGCTCGGCCGCACAATCCAGATGGGCGTGCCGGTGAATCTGCGCGACACCCCGGGCGCGATCCAGTGTGCAGCCCCGCGACTGCTTGATGCAGTGATAAGTGACCAGTGGAAAGTGACGAGACAAACGCCGCCGCCGATCCGCAATACGCCATCAGCCATACGCCCCGAAGCGACCGGCCCGCTCGCCGGCACGCTCGTGCTCGACTTCACCAACTACATCGCCGGCCCGTCCGCCGCGATGGTGCTGGCTCTCGCGGGTGCTGATGTGATCAAGATCGAAGCGCCGAGCGGCGATCCGTTTCGCGCCTTCGGGTTCGGCTTCTTCGGGTGGAATCAAGGTAAGCGCGGCGTCGCGCTCGATTTCAGCAAGCCGGAGTCGCGCGCCACGGTGTATGACTTGGTTCGACGCGCCGACGTGTTGGTGGAGAACCTGCGTCCCGGCGCGACGCAACGGCTCGGCATTGACTACGAAACGATTGCCGCGATCAATCCCCGACTCATCTACGGCAGCATCACCGCGTTCGGCTCGAGCGGCCCACGCGGGCAGGAGGCCGGTTTTGATCCGTTGCTGCAGGCGCGCAGCGGCGTGATGGCTGCGCAGGGCGGACACGGCGGCGATCCGGTCTTCCTCGCCTGCGCGGCGTGCGACTACGCCGTCGGTTTGCTGGCGGCGTTCGGCGTCATGGCCGCGCTGTACACGCGCGAGCGCACGGGACGCGGACAACTCGTCGAGACGTCACTGGCACAGGCGGCGATGGCGGCGCAGTCGGGCGAGTTCGTGTACTACGACGGTCGACCCGACATGGAGCACGGCGGCCGTGATCTGATCGGCCGTCATCCGTTGCGACGGGCGTACCAGTGCGCCGATGGTTGGATCTTCGTCAGCGCCACCGCGACTCATTGGCCGGCGATGCGGGCCGCGGTAGCCGCGGCGTGTCGAACCGATGATCCGACCGGCGAACCGGCGGACGGGGCTACCGGCACGCAGCTCGCCGCGATCCTCGCTGGCCGCGATCGCGACCAAGTGCTCGCACAACTCGCGGCTGTGGGCGTGCCCGCGGCGCCTGTGCTTGGTGTTGCCGACCTGTTCGACGATCAACAGATTCTCGCCAACAATTTGTTGCACACCGGCACCGCCGCGAACTGGGGCGAGTTCCAGCAAACCGGTACGCTGGTGCACTACGCCGCCACGCCTGTGACCATCGCGCGCATCGCACCGCAGCGCGGCGAGCACAACGAGGAGATTCTCCGCAGTGTCCTCGGGTATTCGTCCGAGCACATCGCCCTACTTCGATCGCGGGGCGCGCTGGTCGACTGAGCGCGGTCGACTCATTGCACCAACAGCGCGGCGCCGATCACGCCCGCCGAGTCGCCGAGTTGGTGGCGTACGATCGGCGTGCGCAACTGGTCGTTGAAGACGTAGCGCGCCACGGCGTCACGGCCGCGAGTGTACAGCTCATCGATGTTGGACAACCCACCGCCCAGCACAATCAGATCGGGATCGAGGATGGTGATGACGTTGGCTAGGCTGCGGCCGAAGCGATCGAGGAAATAGTCCAACAGCTCCACGGCCGGCGGATGGCCGGCGTGGGCACGGTCGACGAGGGCGGCCATCGCCAGCGACTCACCGGTGCGCGCCGCGTATTCGCGACTCACTGCCGGGCCCGAGATGTACGCCTCGACGCATCCGCGGTGGCCGCAGTAGCAAGGCGGGCCATTGGGATCGATGCAGTGATGGCCCCACTCGCCGGCGATGTTCTGCACGCCGCGGTGCAACGAGGCGTTGATCACGATGCCGCCGCCGACGCCGGTGCCCATGATGACGCCGAACACCAACCCGGTGCCGCGTCCCGCGCCCGCCACGGCTTCCGCCAGCGCGAAGCAGTTCGCGTCGTTCTCCATGACGATCGGGAGTCCGAGCGTGCGCTCCAGATCGCCGCGCAGATCGCGTCCGTTGAGACACGCGGTGTTCGAATTTTTCATCGTGCCATCGACAGTGGAAATGGCGCCCGGCGTGCCGATGCCGAGGCCCGCGCACATCGGTGCATGCGCCCGCAGCGCGCCGACCAAGTTGATGATGCGCGCCAAGATGTGCTCGTAGCCGTGCTCCGCTTCAGTGGCGACGCGCTGGCGAAACAGCGGCTGATGGTCCGCATCGAGGACGACGCCTTCGATCTTGGTGCCGCCGAGGTCGACGCCGATACGGTGAGGGACGCGCGTCACGCCAACAGTTGCTCCAACGTCTTGCCGTACTCGCGGATGTCGTCGGTGACGATGTTGACGCGGTGGATGTCGGCGCCGGCGGCGGCTTCGGCCGCCAGCCGCTCGCGACACTCGCTGACGTCGCCGACGGTACCGAGTCGGCGGCGCATCGCTTCGGGCACCGCGGCGGCGGCCGCCGCGGAACTGTCCTTCCACGCTTCCTTTACCGTGGCGACTTCATCGACGAAGCCGAAGCGCTCGAGCTGCCGCGCGTAGTACACGCCCATGCGCCCGATGTAGAAGGCGGTGGTACCAGCCTGCGCCATCTCGGCCTTCGGTCGCGCGGCGCCGGTGGCCACGGTCACGCCACCGGGCGCATGAACCTCGAACGCACCCGGGTCGCGCCCGGCTTCGGTCACTTGCGCGCGCAGTGCCGTGATCTCGCTGCTCAGCTTGTCGATCGGGATCATCACCGGCAGCCAGCCGTCGGCGAGCCGCGCGGTGACCGTCAACGCCTTCGGATTCAGCGTGGCCAAGTGGACCGGAATGAGCGGGCGTACCGGCGCGAAGCGCAGCGTGAAGCCGCGTTCGAGGTGAAACAACTTACCACGGTACTTGAGCGGCTCGTGCCGGATCAGCATCTTGAAGATCTCCACCACTTCGCGCAGCCGCGTCAGCGACGGCTCGAACTTCACGCCGTGAAAGTGCTCGATGACGTTGATCCCGCTGGTGCCGAACCCGGCAATCATGCGGCCGCCGGACAGTTCATCGAGCGTGGCGAAGTGTTGCGCCAGCGCCGCCGGGGTGCGCGAGTAGACGTTGACGATGCCGGTGCCGAGGCGAATGCGTTTGGTGCGCTCGGCAACCTGGGTTAGCAGCGTGAAGCAGTCACGCCCCCAGGCCTCTGCTATCCACACCGAATCAACGCCGACTTCATCGGCGATCTTGACCCGTTCCAACGCCCGTTCGCGATCGAAGGTGCCTTGCCAGTCAAACGAGATTGCCAATTTGCGCGCCATGTCGATCCTCCTGCCCGCCGTCGTGGGGCGACGCACTCATACGACAGGTGCCGGCGGCTGGCTAGATGCGCCCTTCGTCCTGATGCTATAAGCGGCCCCATCAAAGGAGGGACATATGGCTAAGAAACCCAAGAAGGCGCCGCGAGCGAAGGCCAAGGCGGGCAAGCGCCCCGCGGCAAAGAAGGTCGCAGCGCGCCGAGTGATCCGTAAGAAGGTGGCAAAGCCGGCAGCGCGCAAGCCGGCAGCCAAGGCGGCGGCAGCGCCGAAGCCCGCCGCCCCGAATCCGCTTCGCGGCCTGGCGCAGCGGATCGTCGAGCTTACCCTCAGCCAGAACGACGAGGCATCGTTTGCGCTCTACTCGGACTCTATCGAGTCGGTGGAGCCGGGGCAGCCACCTGCCGTTGGCATCGAGGCGATCCGGCAGAAGTTCGCGATGTGGCGAGGCATGATCAGCGACTCGTCGTGGCGCGCGCGCAGCGTGTGGGTTGACGGGAGCACCATCATCATCGAGTGGGCCGGTCGCGTCACCTTTGCCGCGACTGGCAAACAGGCCGAACTCAACGAGGTGGCCATCCACGAGATCGCCAACGGCAAGATCGTGCGCGAACGGTTCTACTACGATCGCGGCGCGTTGCAGCCCTGAGGGGAGGCGGCTTGTGGCAGACGAAGATGTGCAGAAGGAACTCGAGCGCTTACGGGCTGAAAACGAAGCGCTCAAAGCCACGCGCCGCCCCGGTACGCTGAGCTTTCGGGTCTCTGACAAGGGCGCGGTGTCGGTCTACGGACTCGGCCGCTTTCCGGTGACGCTCTATCAGGAGCAGTGGGATCGTTTGTTGGCGGCCGCGGATGAATTGCGCGTGTTCATCGACGCCAACCGTTCGCAGCTCAAGAAGAAGGAATAGGGAGCGCCCCGCGGCGCTCCCTGCCCATTCACTACACCAGTTTCTTCCACCACGGCGCGCCGGACTGATCGTACTTCGCGGTGCCGGCCTTCTTCTTGGCCGGCGCCTTCGAAGCGCGCGCCGTCGTTGGCTTCTTCTTGCTGACTTTCTTCGTGACCTTCTTTGCCATACGGACTCAACTCCTTTGTGCGACAGTCGCGTGCATGTAGAAGCACGATCGGCAGACGGCCGCAAGCAAGTCACTCCACAGCGTTGGGTGCGACCGACTGACGCTGCCGCTACCGCGCGCGGCACCATCAGCGTCGTCTACTTCATTCTACGCCTCCTGTGTCTTTGTGACTGGATCAAACGTTCATCACGGTGTACACATTCATCAGGACAGTGATTGCTCCACCTTTCGACAAGAGGGGCATGATGACTGGAAGAAGTGAAGCCAGCGGACCGCAGGCTGCCGGGCTTATCCTGCTCGTTGAAGATGATCCGAGCGACGCCGAAATTACGATTCGGGCGCTCCGGCGCGCGCGGCTGCTCAACCCCGTCCGAGTCGTTCCCGACGCGGAGAGCGCGCTGATGTTGTTGCAGCGCCAAGAGTACGAAGGGCGGATCGAAGATCGCCGCGTCGATCTGCTGTTGCTCGATCTCGGCCTGCCGCGCATGAGCGGGCGCGAGCTGCTCGATACGATCTGGGACGATCGCCATCTGCAACACATCCCGGCGATTGTCCTGACCAGTTCGGATTCAGTGACCGACCGGTTGCGGAGCTACAAGCATGGGGCGCTCGGGTTCCTGAACAAGCCAATCGACGTCGCCGAACTCTTTCGGGTGTTGAGCGATCGCAGTGATGCGGGGCTGGTGTTCGTTCGTACTGAGCGAAAAGGGTAAGCCGCTGCGTCAACCCCGCGGGCACGGCTGCAAGGCCGACGCCTTCCGGTAGGCAGACCGCGATGAAGCCAACGTTGAACCTGTTGTGCGTGGATGACGATTCCGCCGACGCGGATCTCGAGCTGAGCGCCTTGCGCCACGAGTTTACCGTCGTGGCGACGCGCGTGGATACCGCCGTGGCCCTCGGTGCAGCGTTGCAATCGGGCCAGCACGAGATCGTGCTGTGCGACTATTCCATGCCGCACTTCTCCGGCCCCGAAGCGCTCGCGTTGTGGCAGGCCGCAGGTGCGCCGATCCCGTTCGTGTTCGTCAGCGGCAAATTGAGCGAAGAAGTCGCGGTCGAGTGCATCAAGGCGGGTGCGACCGACTATGTGCTGAAGGACAACCTGACGCGGCTGCCCACCGCGGTCGGACGCGCCTTGCGCGAGTTTGCGGGCGCCCGCGAGTTGCGCCGCGTGCAAGCGGAACGGGCGCGCATTGCGGCGGCGGTCGCGCAGATGGACGAAGGGCTCCTGATCACCGAGTCCGACGGCCGCATCGTCTACGTCAACCCGGCATTCACCCGTATCACCGGCTACGATCTCGCCGCGGTCATTGGTCAGACCCCACGGCTGATGCGCCCCGGAACCACTCCGCAATCTCTGTACAGCGACATGTGGCGGCGCATCACCGCTGGCGAGGTGTGGTCCGGTCAACTCGTCAATCGGCGGCGCGACGGGAGTTGCTACGACGCTGAAGTCACGATAGCCCCTGTGTTCGATAGCGAGGGGCGACTGATCAACTTCTGCTCGATCCAGCGTGATGTCAGCGCGCGCGTCGCTGCCGAGCGGCACCTGCGTGAATTGAATGCTCAGCTGGCGGAAACCGATCGGTTGAAGGACGAATTTCTTGCCGCCTTCTCGCACGAGCTGCGGATGCCGCTGCACGTCATCCTCGGCTACGCCGATCTCTTACAAGGCAGCGTTGGCGCGGTATTGAGTCCGGACGTGAGTGGCAAACTCGACGTGATCGCCCGCAGCGCCGGTCGCCTCTCGAAGTTGATCAACGAAACGCTCGACTTGGCGCGCCTGCGCATCAAAGCCATTCGGCCGCAGTTCGAACCGTTCGACCTTGCCATCCTGGTGCGCGAGGTGGCCGAAGCGTTCGCGCCGCTCGCCGCCAGCAAGGGGGTGACGTTGCACTGCGAGGTCGCGGCGGCACCGATGCTGATCACCACTGATCCCATCCGCGTCCGCCAAGTGATCGGTAACCTCGTCGACAACGCGGTGAAGTTCACCGATCACGGCGAGGTGCGCGTGGGCTCGGCGGTCGACGCCGGCCAGGCGATCGTCGAAGTGCGCGACACCGGCATCGGCGTAGCCGCCGCCGACATCCCGCACATGTTCGAGGACTTTCGCCAGCTCAGCGCGGGCTCGACGCGCCGCTACGGCGGCTGTGGCCTCGGACTCGCGCTGACCAAGCGCTGGCTCGTGCTGCTCGGCGGCAGCGTCGAGGTCGAAAGTGAACTCGGCCGCGGCAGTTGCTTCCGCGTCACGTTGCCGCGCACGCCACCCGCTGCGAACGATTGACCTTCGTCCGGCACTTGATCCAGGCGGCGGCGCACGCCACTATCCGCGCCGCGGAAGGGAGCAAGCGGATGAGTCTGCGCGGCGTTGCGTTTCTGTTTCCCGGGCAGGGATCTCAAGCGGTGGGGATGGGTCGCGATCTGTACGACGAGTTTCCCGCTGTCCGTGAGTTGTTCGCTGAAGCGGATGCCGCACTCGGCTTCGCGCTGTCGCGCATTGTGCACGATGGACCCGAGGACGAGCTGCGCCGGACGGCCAACACGCAGCCAGCCATCGTCTTGGTGAGCGTCGCCGCGTACCGCGTTCTCAATCTGGAGCCCGCCGTGGTCGCGGGTCACAGCCTCGGTGAGTACTCCGCGCTGGTGGCGGCCGGCGGGCTCGACTTCCGCGATGCGATCGCGTTGGTGCACAAGCGCGGCCGCTACATGCAAGAGGCGGTACCCGAAGGGCAGGGCGCGATGTTCGCGCTGCTGGGCGCGGAACGCGACGCGGTCGAGCGCGCGATTGCGTCGGTTGGCGAGGGCGCGGTCGATATCGCCAATCTCAATGCACCGGGGCAAATCGTCATCGCCGGCGAGCGTGACGCGACGCGGGCGGCCGCCGCCGCGGTGGGCGGCAGAGCGGTGGAGCTGCCCGTCAGCGCACCGTTTCACTGCCGGCTGATGCAACCAGCCGAGGACCGTTTGCGCGCCGACCTCGCGGCGATCACGTTCCATGATCTGCGCGTGCCGCTGTTCAACAACGTCGACGCGAAGATGATTCGCACCGCGACCGAGGCGTGCGATGGCGTGGCGCGCCAAGTCAGTCGCCCGGTGCGATGGCACGAGCTGATGACGCGCATGGTGGCGGATGCGGGCATTCACACGGTAGTCGAGGTCGGCCCCGGCAGCGTACTCACCGGCCTCGCCCGCCGCATCGACAGGAATCTGAAACGCTACAACGTCGAAGACCGCGCGTCGCTCGATGCGACGCGGACGGCGTTGGCGGGCGCGGCGTGACGAGGGTCGTTCACGCACTTTGCACGTACCTTGCGCGCACCTTGATACCGGGTCGCAAAGTTGCATAGATAAACCCCACACAGCGCCCGAAGGTTGGGTGCTCCGAATCCACTGCGCAAGAAGGGATCATCATGACCGATCGCACGCGAGAGATTTTGAGCTGGTACGGCAGCGACACGCCGGGCACCCGCACCAACATTGCCCGCCTTCTGAATCATGGCCGACTCGGTGGCACCGGCAAGCTCGTCATTCTACCGGTGGATCAGGGTTTCGAGCACGGGCCGGCACGCAGCTTCGCGCCTAATCCGGCCGGATACGATCCGCGCTACCACTTCGAGTTGGCGCTGGCGGCGGGGTGCAATGCATACGCAGCACCGCTCGGCTTCCTCGAAGCCGGCGCGGCGGAGTTCGCCGGGGACATTCCGCTGATCCTCAAGCTCAACAACTCCGACTCGCTGACCGGCGGCGCGGATCCGTGTCCGGCGATCACCGGCAGCGTCGACGATGCGCTGCGGCTTGGCTGCGTGGCGATCGGCTTCACCATCTATCCGGCCTCGGCGGCGCGCAACGAGATGTTCGGCCAGATCCGGGCGCTGGCGGAAGAAGCCAAACGCAAGGGCCTCGCAGTCGTCGTCTGGTCGTACCCGCGCGGCTCGGGCGTCTCGAAGGAAGGGGAGACCGCCATTGATGTGGTCGCCTACGCCGCGCAGATTGCCGCGCAGCTCGGCGCGCATGTGATCAAGGTGAAGCCGCCGACGGCGCACATCGAGCAGTCGGCCGCCAAGAAAGTGTACGAGAAGGAACGCATTCCCGTCGCTACGCTCGCCGAACGCATCCGCCACGTCGTGCAGAGCGCCTTCGGTGGCCGCCGCATCGTGATCTTTTCCGGTGGCGAAGCGAAGGAGACTTCCGCGATCTACGACGAAGTGCGCGCCATCCGCGATGGCGGTGGCTTCGGATCGATCATTGGCCGCAACTCCTTCCAGCGGCCGAAGGACGAAGCCGTGAAGTTCCTCCACGCGGTGATGGACATCTACGCCGGGAAAACCAAGTAGTGCGCGCGGAGGCGACGACCATGCCGATCGAACAGTTACTCTCTCGTGAATTTCTCCGAGTCGTCGAAGAGGCGGCGGTGGCCGCCGCGCGGACGATGGGCCAGGGCGACCGCAAGTACGCCGATCACGTCGCTGTCGAAGCCATGCGCAAGGCGATGGATGGCCTGCGGATGCGCGGCGAGGTGGTGATCGGCGAAGGTGAACGCGACGAAGCGCCGATGCTGTACATCGGCGAGAAGGTCGGGCGGGCGCGTCCGGAAGATCCGGAAGTCGCCATCGCTGTGGATCCCCTCGAAGGGACCAATCTGTGCGCCACCGGTTCACCGGGTGCGATCGCTGTGCTCGCGGCATCCAACAAGGGTGGTCTGCTCAACGCGCCCGATTGCTACATGGAGAAGATCATCGTCGGGCCAGCGGCGAAAGGCGCGGTGCATCTCGATGCTAGCGTGACGGAGAATCTCAAGGCGATCGCCTCGCGCCTACGCCGAGCGGTCACCGATCTCGTCGTCATCGTGCTCGAGCGCGAGCGCCACACTAAGTTGATCGAAGACATCCGCATCGCCGGCGCGCGCATTCGGCTCATCTCGGATGGCGATCTTTCCGCCGGCATTGCGGCCGCGGTGCGCGGTACCAACGTGCACGCGGTAATGGGCACCGGCGGTGCGCCGGAAGGTGTATTGACGGCGGCGGCGCTGCGCTGCCTCAACGGCGGTATGGAGGGGCGGCTGGTCCCGTTCAAGCCGGGTGACGAAGAGCGCAAGAAGTTCGAAGAGCGCTTGGCGAAGATGGGAATCAAGGACCCGAACCGGATCTACGACGAGCGCGACCTGGCGCCGGGTCCAGAGATCATCTTCGCGGCCAGCGGTGTGACCGATGGCAGCATGCTCAAGGGCGTGCGTTTCTTCGGCCACGGCCACCGCACGCACTCGCTGGTGATCTCACTGCGTGATCACATCGTGCGCTTCGTCGACACGGTGCATCTCAACGACACGCCCGATGCGGTGGTGGAGTTTTGAGGAGGAATTCAGAATTCAGGAGTCAGAAGTCAGACTGCGGAATTCGGAATCCGGATTCTGACTCCTGAATCCTGACCTCTGAATTCTATCGATCGCCTCCTTCAAACGCGGCACGGATTTCGGCGCGGAATTCCGGACGGCACAACACGTCGAGCGCGGTCATCGCCAGCGCCTTGGCGCCATCGACCACGGCCTGATCGCCGCTGGGCGAGGCGGCACACTCGGCGAACTCGGTCGAGTGCAGGGGCACGGTCGCCGGTGCGGACGCGATCATCGGGTGAATCGAGGGCACTAGTTTGCTGAGGTTGCCCATGTCGGTGCTACCGGACACGGCGGCCGGGACATTGCGCATGTCGAGCATCGTGCGGCCGAGCCGTTGCAGGTTGGCGGTGTACGCGTCGGCCAGCGGCTGATTGCTGTCCATGTCGGAGTACTGCTCACCTTCCCAGTGATACTCGAGCCGGGCGCCGGTGGCTTCGGCGCCAGCGCGGAAGCAGCCGAGGACGCGCGTCTTGAGTTTCTCCAGGCGGCCCTCGGTGGCGGCGCGAATGTAGAACAGCCCGGCGGCGTGGTCGGGGACGATGTTCGGCGCTTGACCGCCATCGGTGATGATGCCGTGAATGCGTTCGGTCTCGCGGATGTGTTGGCGAAGCTGAGCGATGGTGTTGTAGGCGGTGATCAGCGCGTCGAGCGCGTTGATGCCGCGATGTGGAAATGCGGCGGCGTGCGCTGCTTTGCCGTGGTAGGTGACCACGATGGTCGCCACCGCGAGCACATGCATCGCGGGCAGGTCGGCACCGGCGGGATGGACCATCATTGCGGCATCGATGTCGGCGAAGGCGCCGCGGCGAGCCATCACGATCTTGCCGCCCCCGCCTTCTTCGGCCGGTGTGCCGAAGATCACGACGCTGCCACCGGTCCGTTCAACCACGCGCCCGAGCGCGGCGCCCGCGCCCGCGCCGGCGGTGGCGATGATGTTGTGCCCGCAGCCGTGGCCGATACCGGGGAGCGCGTCGTACTCGCACAACACGCCGACGCGCGGCGCCCCGCTGCCGATGCGCGCGATGAATGCCGTCGGCAACTCGCACGCACCGCGCTCAACCTGATAGCCGACATGCTCGAGGTAGTCGGCCAGCCAGGTACTGGCCTGATGTTCCGCGAAGCACAGCTCGGGATGGGCGTGAATGCGACGGCTCAGCTCGATCAAGCGGTCACGCTCGCCGTCGACTGCGGCGCAGACCTGGTCTTTGAGTTGGATCAACGGATCGGTCACGGGCTCCTCACTCTGCCGGCTCGGATTCGGGCGCTGCGGCTGGCTCGGATTCGAGCGCGGCGGCCGGCTCGGCCGGCGGCGACTCGTGGTACATGCCTTCGAGATCGAGAATGCCCTCAGCGAGTGCGCGGACGTCGTCATCTTGGTCATTGAGCGCCTTCTGGGCGGCGGCGACGGCATGCTCGCCGCCCAAGTCCGCGAGGACGCCGAGGGCTTCGAAACGAATCTCCGGGTTCTCGTCACCGAGTGCGCTGGCGATAGCATCGATCGGTTCGTTGCCGCCGAAGTCGCCCAACGCCTCGATCGCGGTCATGCGGACGTCGGGATCTTTATCGCTGAGTGCGCGCGTGAGCACAGGCAACGCCTCCGGATTTTCGGATGCGCTGAGCAGGACAACTGCGGTGAGGCGCTTCTCCGACTCTGGATCGTTGAGCGCCATGTCCTTCAGACCCTCAAAGTCTGGCTCGTCTTCCAGCAACGAGGGGATGCCCGGGACATCTTCGTCTGGCGCGGCGAAAAATCCCGGTTTGGCGTTGAGCGCCCCTTGCGGCAAGGTGCGCGTGCCCGCGGTGCCCGCCATGCTACCGCGGCCGCCGATCCCACCACCGCTGCCGGCGCCGGCTCCGCGCGTGCCCCATTCGTCCCGCAGCCGCGCCAGGCGGTCCTGTACGCGCTGGCTGCGATCAACGTGCCGGATTGGTCGTACCGGATCCTCGGGTGCGCGGCGCAGACCGATCCACAGCACCAATGCCAGGATCACCACGGCCACCCCCGCCCCGATCTTCAAGCCCAGGGGCCACGACTTCATGATCAGATCTCCACTTCGTTGAGCGCTGCGGTCCGCACTCGCGCTGGCGCGCAGCGCCGATCGCGTTCGCTCTCATAACATCGGCGCAACTTGTCCAGCACGGACGCCTCGACGCCGAGCGCCCCTTGCAGCACGGTGCGGTCGCCCAACGCGATCGCATCGTCAGCACGGCCGGTGCGCCATAGCGCGTCCGCCTCGTCGAGCAGCGCGGTGCGCTCGCCATCATCGAGGTGGGGGGGGTAGGCGACCAAGAGATTCTCCACTTCAGCGGGCTCGAGCTTCAGTACGCCGTTGCCCATGTGTCGCCCGAGCAACTCGCACCCGAGTAGGGCAGCCGTATTGAGAAAGGACGCGGCCACCGCCGCGGTATTCACTCCGGCGCGCGGTCGGACACTGTGCAAGGCGTTCACGTGGGTCACGCTGGCGTCATTGAGTAGCATGCGCGGCAGACGCCCACAAAGGTAGGTCAGCAACGCCGCCGGCGCCGGGGTCCGCGGCAAGACGTACCACACCGGCCGGCGCCGGCAGGTGGCACGTGCCGGCAAGCCTTGGCGCTCGCCGTCGTCGAGATAGGCGCGGGTGGCGCGGTTGAGCTTGGCTGCGGGCGGGATGGTGAGCAGGAAGCTGGGCTTGCCGGCGTTGCGCCATGCTTCCCAATCGGCGGCGTGGACAATCAAGCCGGGATTGGCATTGGCGGTGGGCAAGAGCGGCCGCAGGAATGTCGGATCGATGCCAGCCGCGCGCGCGGCAGTCAGTTGGAAGAAGTGATTCGCTCCGCTGACGATACCCGAATCGATGTGCACGAGATCACCCAAGCGCCGCAGCACTCCGTCACGCTGCAGCTCGCGCAACAGCGCCCGTCCCGGTGTTGGCAGCGACGCGCCCGACCAACGCAACGAGGTCGGCTCAGCCACGCGCGCGTCGCTGTCGGTGGTCGCCAGCGCGGCGGTGAGCTCAGCCGCATCGTTGACGCGCCGCGTGCGGACGCCCGCGTCGCCGGCGGCGTCGCCGAGCAGGGCAGCGACTTCGCCGAAGCCCGGGAGCGGACGTGTGAAGGTCGCCACCGTCAGCGCCGGAAACAGTTGCGCGACATAGCTGCGCACGTCGGCCGCGTAGTGCGCGTGCACCATGGCCGCGGGTACAATCAGCGCCAGTCGGCCGCCGGGTCGCACGAACGACGCCGCGTGGATCACCAGGGCCGCCCACGGTGGGGCAGTGTCGGGCAGTGCAATGCCAGCCTCGGCGGCAACGCGCCGTGCATGTGCGCGGGCGGTAGCGGCAGTCGCGTGCCGGCGGCGCGCAGGCTCAGTGTGTTCAATCGCGCCGAGCACGACCGTGACCGCTGGTGGACCCGAACGATGAAATGGCAACCGCGCCGGCGATTCGACGCGCAGAAAGGCGAGGCGCTGGATCTGTCGCGCCGCGCTGCCGGTCACTTCACGCAGCCGGCGAGTCGCGCGCGCACAGGCTTCGGTATCCGCATCGTAGCCGTGGATCTGATTCAGCGCGGCAGGAGGCGTGCGGCCGAGTTCGATCAACCGCGCCGCGGCGGCGGCGACAAACGCGCCGTCGCCGCAACTGGGATCGAGCACGACGTCATCGGCTGTGCGAATCGCCCACTGCGTGATCGCGGTCACCAACTGCGCAGGGACCACCGGCACGCCAGCGGCCGGTGTTGCGGCCGTCGTCGCGGTGCCAAAATGCTCGCGCAGCAGGAGCGCGCTCTCGGCCGGATGCGTTTGCAGGATCGTTTGCAGATCGGGCGGCAATCGTCCGGCCAGCAGCAGCAACTCATCTTCGCACGACGGATCGAGAGACGCGGCGAGCCGACGAATGAGCGCGTCGTCGGCGGTGATGAGGCCGCGTTCGATGCGGCTGAGTTGGCTCGCCGTGATGCCGGCGGCGGCCGCCACGTCGGCGACCCGCAGGCCGCGGCTCTGGCGCAGGGCACGCACGCGCTCTCCGAGGAGGTGCGTCATGGGGTCATGGGTATCAGGCGGTCGGGGCGATCTCGGGTGCGCGGCGTTCCAACCGTTCGAGCTTGGCGTAGAGCGATTCGACTTCATCTTTGAGCTTGGCAAACTCGCTGAACACGGTCTGCGGATTGGGATGGCGCTGGTAGAACTCGGGATCGTTGATGGTCGCGGTGAGACTGCCGAGCCGCTCTTCCTTCTCGGCGATGAGGCGCTCGATGTCAGCGGCATCGCGCGCACGCTTTTCGATCTCGCGCGCGGCCCGCTTGGCCGCGGCGCGCTCGCCCGCGTCCGCCTGGCGTTCGCCATTGGTTGCCCGCGGCGGTGCCGGTCGCGAGACGATCGCCGGTTGATACGGCGCGGCCGCTTCGAGGGCCTTCTTGGCGAGGTACGCTTCGTAGTTGCCGAGGTAGCGCACGGCGGTGCCGTGGCCGACTTCGAGGACTTCGTCTGGCAGGTGATCGAGGAAGTAGCGATCGTGCGCGACGAAGACGATGGTCCCGGTATAGTCGAGCAGCGCTTGCAGCAACACCTCCTTGGCCGCGAGGTCGAGATGATTGGTCGGCTCGTCGAGCAGCAGGCAATTCATCGGGTGCAACAGCAGAGTCGCCAGCGCCAGGCGGCTGCGCTCGCCGCCGCTGAGGACGCGCGTGCGCTTGTACACGCTGTCGCCGCTGAACAGAAAGGCGCCAAGCAGCGTGCGCACCTGCGGCACCAAGGCGACCGGCGCGGCTTCGGTGACCACATCGAGTACGGTCTTGTCGGGATCGAGGTTGGCGCCGCGATCCTGTGCGAAATAGCTCAGCGTGACGTTGTGCCCGACGCGGCGCTCACCGGCATCGAGCGCGTCGACGCCCGCCCACATCCGCATCAACGTCGACTTGCCGGCGCCGTTGGGACCGACCAGGGCGATCTTGCGGCCGCGCTCGATGGCCACATCCACATGGTCGTACACCGTCAGGTCGCCGTAACGTTTCGACGCCCCGGTCAGCTCCAAGACAATGCGGCCGCTGCGGGCGGGTTGCGGAAAGCGGAAGTGAACGGTGCGCACGCCGCCGTCGGGCGGTTCAAGCCGATCGATCTTGTCGAGCTGCTTGATGCGGCTCTGCACCAGCGCGGCCTTAGAGGCCTGGTAGCGGAAGCGACTGATGAACGCCTCGACGCGCGCGATTTCTTCCTGCTGCAGCCGATAGGCCTCTTCCTGTTGCTGTCGCCGCTCCTCCTTCTCGACCAGGTAGTGGCTGTAGTCGCAATCGAAGTCGCTGAGCCGGCCGCGCGACAGCTCGGTGATGCGAGTCACCGTCTGATCGAGGAAATAGCGATCGTGCGCAACCATGACGACGGTGTGCGGATAGCTGCGCAGGAACGCCTCCAACCAATCGCGCGCTTCGATGTCGAGATGGTTGGTCGGCTCGTCGAGCAGGAGCAGCGAGGGTTCGCGCAGCAGCAGGGTGGCGAGCGCGATGCGCATTTGCCAACCGCCAGAGAACTCGCCGCAGTCGCGTGCGAAGTCGCTGGTCTGAAAGCCGAGGCCGGCGAGCACCGACTCGGCGCGACTCTCGAGATCGTAGCTGCCGTGCGTGTCCCACGCCTCGCGCGCCTCGGCGTAGGCCGTCATCAGCGCGTCGTGTTCGGGATCATCGGCGGCGGAATGGGCGAGGGCTTCTTCGAGGCGCTGGCACTCGGCGGCGATGACACGGATGTGATCGAACGCGGTCATCGCCTCCGCCAGCACCGTGCGTCCCTGCAGCCCCATGACCTCTTGCGGCAGGTAGCCGATGGTGGCGCCTTTCGGCACGCTCAGCGATCCGCCGTCCGCTTCGACTTCGCCGGCGATGATGCGCAGGAAGGTCGACTTCCCCGAGCCGTTGGCGCCGACCAGCGCGACCCGCCCGCCCAGCGGCACGAACCAGTTCACATGATCGAGAACGACCTGACCCCCGAAGGCCTTCTGTAAGTCGGCGACCGTTAGCACAGCCGGTTTTTGTAGCCGGGCGAGCGTGCCGCCGCAAGCCGCCCGCTTGCAACTTTCTGCCGCCTCTTCTATCCAACCTGCACCTTCAATCCAAAAAAGGGGGGAGTCTCGATGCAGACCGTTCGCGTCGGCAACATCAACCTCGCGTACTACACCTACGGCACGGGCTTTCCGGTCTTGATGATTCAAGGGCTCGGCGGTCGCGCGGCGGACTGGTCGAATGTGCCGGCGACACTGGGCGAGCGGTTTCAGGCGATCACGTTCGACAATCGCGGCACCGGCAAGTCGGACAAACCCGACGAAGAGTACAGCCTCAACACCATGGCCGACGAGGCCGTCGCGGTGCTCGACGCGATCGCCGGCTCGAGCACGCCGGCGCATGTCGTCGGCGTCTCGATGGGTGGGATGATCGCGCAACTGGTTGCGCTGCGGCATCCGCAGCGAGTGAAGAAGCTGGCGCTGTTGTCGACCACCCCGGGCGGATCGCATACGGTGCCGCCGTCACCAATGGCGATGCTGGCGTTGATGCCGGACCTCACCAAGCCGCCCGAAGAAATCGTGCGCAACGCGATGCGCGCGATCACCGCGCCCGGGTTTGCCGATGCGCATGCCGAGATCTTGCGCGAGATCGTGGCGACCGCGCTTAGCGCGCCGACGCCGCAATTCGTCTTCGCCCGCCAAATGGCGGCGGTCATGGCGAGCGATCGCTACGAACGCTTGCGCGAGATCAGTGCGCCGACGTTGGTGCTGCACGGCGACGTCGATCCGCTCGTGCCGTACGCCAACGGCGAAATCGTCGCGTCGCGGATTCCAGGAGCGACGCTGCACACCTTGCGCGGCTGCGGTCATCTGGCGATGTGGGAGCAGCCGCGCGAGCTGACCGCGGCGTTGTTGGAGTTCCTGTCGTGAGTCCGCAGCGTATGAGCCATTGAATCCATGTCGCTGTTTCTGCGCATCACCGCCGCCGTGTCGTTGTTGTGGGCGGTGCTCTTGGTGCCTGGCCAATCGATCTATCTGGTCGGAGAACGGGCCACGCCGCTGCACCATGCCCTCGCCAACGGTCTCGGCATCGCAAGCGTGGTATTCGCGGTCATGTTCTGGCGCGCCGCCGCCGATCCGCCGCACGAGCGGACTGCCGTGTACGGCGCGATGCTGTTGATGGCGTTCAGGGTGGCGAACGATCTCTACGAGTTGCTCAGTCTGTTGCAGGGGCCGGAAGCCTTTCCCAGTATGCTCGACATGATCGCGAGCCTGGCGTTACTGGTCGGCATGCTGCAAGCGTTGCCGGCGACGTTGGCGGCGGGCCGAACGCCGCCGGCGGCGTAGTCGAACGGGGGGCTGCGGCTACACGATAGCGACGGGATAGCCGGGCGACTCAATCGTGCGCTCGCGCGTTCCCCAGCGGCCCGGAATCTCGCTCGCGCACCGCGGGCAACGGCCGTCGCCCAGCAACACCCGCTGCACACGAAAACCGGTGCGCTCGACCACAGTCGTGTCGCACGCTGGGCAGCGCGTGTCTTCGAATCGTCCGACGTGACCGGGCAGATTGCCCGCATAGACGAAGCGCAGGCCGGCGCTGCGCCCGATGGCGACCGCGCGCAGCAGCGTGTCGGCCGTCGTGCGATCGCGATCGATCATCTTGTAGTCGGGATGGTACGCGGTGACGTGCCACGGGATGTCGCGCGACACCGACGCCAGGAAGCCCGCCAGCGCGCTGAGTTCGCTGTCCGAATCGTTGAAGCCGGGCACGATCAGCGTCACCACTTCGAGCCAGAAGTCCATCGCCACCAGTCGGCGGATCGTATCGAGGACGGTGGCGAGCACGCCGCCGAGTTTGCGGTACTGTTTGTCGTTGAAGCCCTTGAGATCGACTTTGTAGAGATCGACCCACGGCCGCAAGTAGTCGAGCACTTCGGGCGTCGCGTTGCCGTTGGAGATGTAGGCGGTCAGCAAGCCGTGCGCGCGCGCCACCTTGAACACCTCGACCGCCCACTCGCTGGTGATGAGCGGCTCGTTGTACGTACTGGCGACGATCTCGGCGCCGTAGTCGAGCGCGAGTCGCACGATCTGCTCGGGCGTCATGCGGCGCGGCGCCGTGCCTGCGGCGGGATCACGCAGCGCTTGTGAGGTCAGCCAGTTCTGGCAATAGCCGCAGTGGTAGTCACAGCCGAGCATGCCGAAGCTGAGCGCCAGCGCGCCGGGGCGGGCGTGGAAGAACGGCTTTTTCTCGACCGGATCGCACTGGAGCGCCGCGACATAGCCGGTCGGCACCTGCAGCGTCCCGCCGCGATTGAAGCGCACTTTGCAGATCCCGATCTTGCCGTCGGGCAAGAAGCAGCGATGACCACAGGCGACGCAGCGCAGCGCCTGGTCGGGTAAGCGCTCGTACAGCTCGCCGGCGCTGGTGCGTTGCTCGAGCAGGCTTTGCAGATTCGCTGCCGCGGGAGTTGTCGGCATGAGTGGAGTATAGCAGAGAGGAGTAGGGAGACGGGAGATAGAAGTCAGGAGTCAGAATTCAGAAGTCAGAATGACGGAGAATGGAGGACGCGATGGAGAGGGTTGCAGCAAGAACGTTCCGGGATCTCATTGTGTGGCAACGGGCCCACGCGCTTGTGTTGCAAGTCTACCGTCACTCGGTGGCGTTTCCGAAAACCGAAACATACGGGCTCGTCTCTCAAATCCGCCGTGCGGCTGTCTCGATTCCAGCGAACATCGCTAAGGTTTCAAGAAGGGTGGGCGCGCCGACAAGGCCAGGTTCCTCAACATCGCTCAGGAGTCACTCGAAGAAGTGCGCTACTACGCCATCCTGACCGCGGACCTTGGATTCGTGCGAAAGGACGTCCTGCTTCCCGACGTAGAAGAGGTCAGTCGCTTGCTCGAAGCATACTTCCGAAAGATCCTGAATTCCGACTCCTGACTCCTGACTTCTGAATTCAGAGTTCTGACTTCTTCCGCATCATGCTCCCCTCCTGCCTCGCCGTGATGGCCCGCTATCCCGAAGTCGGTACGGTGAAGACGCGGCTGGCGGGCGCCATCGGCGCCGAACGCGCGTGCGCGCTGTACCGGGCGTTCCTGCGTGATCTCGACGCACGTTTCGCGCCGCAGCCGGGGCGCGAATTGGTATGGCTCTTTCATCCTCCCGAGCGCGACTTCGCGGCGATCGTATCGGCGGGGTCGCGCTGCGTGGCGCAGACCGGACGTGACCTCGGTGAACGGATGCACGCCGGCTTCGTACGCTTGCTCGGCGAGGGTTTCGCGAAGGTCCTCATGATCGGGGCTGATGTTCCGCACATCCGCGACGAATGGCTCGACGACGCCGAGCGCGCGCTCGATCACGCCGACGTTGTCCTCGGTCCGACCGCCGACGGCGGGTACTATCTGATCGCAATGCGGGAGCCGCACGACGTCTTCAGCGGCATTGCGATGAGCACATCCGAAGTGTTGGCGCAGACACAGGCAAAGGCGGCCGCAGCCGGGCTGCGCGTTCATCTACTGCCGCCGAGTTTCGACATCGACGAGGAAGCTGACGTCGTGCAGTTACGCGAGTTGCTCGCGCACTCGGCCTGGGCGGCTCGTTTGCGAGCCACCGCAGCCGAGTTGCGCAACTGGCTTTGAGGCAGCGCGCCCCGAGAGCTACTTCCCGCCCCCCGTGACCAGCTTGCTGAACTGCGAGATGGGGATCGTGTAGCCCAGCGTCAAGGTCCATGGATTCGGGTTGAAGCCGAAGTTGATGTTTCCACGAGCCACCAGATAGCCGAGTGACTC
Organism: Deltaproteobacteria bacterium; assembly: GCA_016178705.1. Lineage (NCBI taxonomy): Bacteria > Pseudomonadati > Myxococcota > Myxococcia > Deltaproteobacteria bacterium. Next base: position 71,885 of record JACOST010000021.1, read on the forward strand.
GGTAACCGGCACGTTCAACTCCATGTCGAATCCAGTTCCCCAACTGCTTCGGAACGCGGCGACTTCGTTTTCGACCAGGATATCTCTTGAAGTGGAATTCACGAACTTCGGTGTTTCGACGTTTACCGCCCCAAGCCGGACCAACAGCTCCGCAATCGGGGCAGGCTTGGGAGCCGCTGTGACGTTCGACGCCCCAGAGGCCTCAGCGGCTTGAGCTCCGTCGCCGAGCGGAACGCCGAAGACCGCTGCGAAGCCGATCAGGTAGCGTTCGTGCACATCGAGAATCTGGCGGTCGGTGTTCAGCGTCAGCGACGGCTCGAAGTTGAGTGATGCGCGGATGGGGGAGTCTTCTCCGCAGTGCTGGTATGCATGGACCAGTTTACGAGATTCCATCCGGGCGTCAGCTCTCCATAGAAGTCGCTCGAGCCGGCGATTCCTGCCGCCCCCGTATTACTGCTGTCGGCAAAGGCAAAGCCCATGCGCGTAGTCCAGTCGCTCGGCATGAGCACCATCGCCCCCCGGCGCCGCCACATAGTTGGGAGACTGAAGTAGGGCGGTTCTTGCTGTGCTGCCTCCCAAGCTCTCTGCTCTTTGCAATCCGTAGCCTCGGCCGACGCGGCGTCTTGGCTCTTCTCCGCTGCGACTTTCTGCTGTGCGGCGGTCACCTTTAGCTTGGCCGCATCAATTTCAGTTTGCGTTCCTCCGATCGACGCCGAGTAGAGCTGCGCTTCTTCAACGCGCAGTTCCGCCTTCGCCTTCTCGGTCGCCACGCTTTCGACTTTGCACTTGTCTGCTGGCGCAAGGCGATCAAGCCAGGCCCAGCGATAGCGGAATCCACCTTCGATGAAAGCGTGTGCCGACGTCGAGCTTTCTTTTTCGAGAACGAACCCCGTCGAGCTGCTGGAGTCGGCCTTGATCGTAAATGGATTGAGAATGACCGCACCACTCACCAGCGAGAAGTGTTTTGCGGTGTAGTCGCTCTCCACGCTTTTGCCGACCATGGCGTCGACCGCTGCATCCTCCTTGGATGCGGGGTCTACGTTGCCTGACGTAGGCCCCGCGCTCGCAGCCCACATGAGCCGCGGGACCGCAATCGCCAATACTCCGCTCGCGAGCAATATCGCCGCGCGGTGTGTTCGCAGCGAGTCCGAGCTGAATGAGTGATGCATTGTGCCGCCCTCCTTTGGTGATCGATTTGACCATCAGGAGGGCAAGCGGCGTGCCGACTTGGCGCGCGCGGGAAACGGGAGAAGGGAACGCGTCGTCGCGCCAGACGGTGACCACTCCGGCGGAATGCTGTGTCCACCATAGTGGACGCACGACTTCGAGTGGTTGGTGCGGTGCGGGAGGCGCGTCGGTGACGCACAACTTGCCGAGGCACCATCTCGGCGTTGAAGTGCTACTGTGCAACCGTCACGGTCAAATCTTCTTGATCGTCAGACCAGAAACGGATGCGATACGTGCGACCCGGGGTGTTGGGAACAACCCATTCGCCCGTGTACTCGCCGTCATCCGCGACTTCGTCTGGAGGTACGTGGCTGTCATTCAGCGACGGAATGACTACCCCGGGTCCAGGCGCCGCATCGGTACCATCTGTCACGTCAACCAGTTCCACCGGGACTTGAATGGGTGTCTCGCAGTTGATGCTCAGGTAGCGCAGGAGCAATTTGGCACCCGGTTGACGTGGCGTTGGATCTCGAACTGGCAGTAACCGTCGGCGCACGATTTGATTGCGGCAGGTCATTGACCCCGTGCACTTGGTGGCGTCGTCCGGACAATCATCCCAGGCGCGGACCATACGTCCCGTGATGGTGACCTCCCGCAGAGACACTGACTGGATACCTCCAGCAAGAACCAGGTTTCGGATCTGTTGCCAACTTCGCTCCTGGTAGCTTGGGTCACTGAGCTTGCGCAGTTGGTCCTGGGCCCGGAGTAGAGCGATGAGACCGGTCACCTCCGCAGCGGCCACAGAGGTCCCGGCAAGAATGTTGACACAGAGGGGATCCCTATTGAGCACAGGGATAGGGATAATGTCGCTGCCCGGTGCCGCCACGTGTACCGTCCGTTTGCCTGACGCATTGGGTACGAATGTGCCGTCGCGGTCCGCAGTCGTTACGGCGATGATGTTTGACAATGGAATGCTAGCTGGGTAGCGCGGAAGCTTATCATTGTCGCCTGCACCGTTGCCCGCACTCGCAACAAAGAGTACTCCCTTAGCACGAAGGTAGCGGATTCCCTCCTCTGCCGCGTCGATATCGGCTTTTACGCTACAAAAGGCTGCGAACGAGTAGTTCACCGACGCGACATCAAGCGTGTCCACATCTATTTTTCGCGCGAGCCACGATAAACAGTCGACCAGCGCTTCCGGGCGCGCGTCCCCCGACTCGGCAACTTTGCACGGCATGATGGTAGTGCCCCACATCATCCCGTCGATCCCTTGGTCGTTGCGCCCGAGGGCGGCGATGATCCCAGCCATCTGAGTACCGTGCCCGAAATCGTCGTTGACGCCGGGGGGAAAGTCCTTCACGGGGTTGAACTGATACTTGGGGCTAATCCGCAGCGCGAGGTCCGGATGGTCCAGTTTCACGCCGCTGTCCAGCAGCGCAATCGCCACGTTGTACCGACTAGCGAGGTCCACCGGCGGAAACCCCAAGGCCTGCCATGCTTGCGGAACATTCATCGCTTGTAGGTTCCAACTGGGAGCGGGGCTCTGGCAGTCGGTTTCTAGCCCCGGGGGCGGCGTGGGCAGAGGGAACAGAAGAGCCTCGAATCCTTTTGACAGGGGCTCGGTGAAACGGCTGCACGATCCAAGCATGAGTACGAGCTCTCCGATGACCAGCCCTACGGACACCTTGTGCAGAATCCTGCACACACGTTCAATGCTCCCTCCGTCGTTCATGTTTTCCCACATCGTTTGATCTCGTGGAACAATTGGTGCTATCCGATGAACTCCAACTTTCACAGGAGAGGAGAACAAACAATGGCTATTCCGACGCATATCGGACCACTCGCCACGTTAGTCGCGGACCTGACACAGCTCCCGCCCGCCACCGGCCTAGCTCGGCGCATCGCGTTCAACAACGATCCGTTCGGCGTCACCAGCGCCGATGGCGTGCAGGGCACGGACCTGCGGGAGTTCCTCGGTTTGAAGAAGCGTGAGATCATTGAGTACGTCTTTGACCAGGTCGCTGCTGGCGACGATCAGATCCGTGTTGACCCGGTCAAGAAGCAAGAGTTCATCGGTTGGGTGAGCGCGTACCTCGTGTGGGATTTCACTTCGACCGAGGAAACCAACTATACTGAGGGACATACGCCCCCGAGTGGCGGCAAGGCTAGCTATTTCGATCCAGCGTGTCGCATCCGTCGAGCATACGTAGCGGGTACAACTCCCCAGCCGAACGGAAAGATCTCGGTCAACCTTCAGGTGTACGCGGAAGGCCTTTTGGAAGATCCCGCCACAGCACGGTGTGGAGTGAAAATCTTTGGCACCGATCCCGTGAACCCCGTGCACGGGAAGAACTATCACGCTGACCCGAACTCTACCTTCCGCGGGGGAAGGATCACCGTCGAGCCATTCGACATCGACAGAGGAGTCAGCCATCGGGTGATTGTTGAACTTCAGTTGCCCGGCGGCGTTGTTTACCGCATCGATCAAGGGGACAACCATTTCAGCGTGTAAAGCGGGATCACGGACCGCGCCGTGATACGCCCCAGCGACGCCGTTGAAGTGAGCGAGCGCTGGTTGCCATCCGCGCTGGTTACACCCGAGGCGCGGCGGGGCATTCTCGACCTGGCACGCCTTCTACCTGCTTGTGCTGAGTCCGTGGGTTTTGAGTGCGTGCTGGCTGCCGACGTGGACACTGTCGACCTCGGCGTCGCGGTCCCGGCTTGTGGCCGGTCAGCGCTAGACAATCGAGAGCACGATCCCCTACTCGATCGCACCGTTGAACTCGAAAAACGATGGAGAAGAATTGTTGAGTTCGCTCGGACCTGGGGTGATCCGCTGTCGGGACTCGAGGTGCGGGTTCCGTTTATCTTTCTCGAATTCGACGCCGATGGGTCGTGCCAGCCAATACCTATACCTTCTGTCTTCGTAGCGCTCGACTGGTTGCTTGACGAGCTGAGCCAACAGGGCGGTAGCAGAATCAGTTGGGGCGGCGCGCCGGGATTCCTTCAGGTGGTGGAGATTCTTCGTACACTCCGTGGTTCCCCGCTTGAGCCAGAAGTGGCCTCGATGCTCCTTCGGTGCTTTGATGCCGTTCCCATTGGGGGTGTCGTTCTCCACGTTGCCGCGATGCTGTCGCGGCCGGGATGTGGCGTTCGCCTTTCCGTGTCTGTCCCGCAAAAGCACGCGGTGCCTTACCTTGCGGAGCTCGGCTGGCGCGCCGGATTGCGACAGCTGGAAAGCGACCTGCAACGCTACGCCCTCGTCGCAGACTTCGACCATGAGTGGTCGCGTGTGCAGCTCGACTTCGATGTCGGGATTGAAGTGGGAGAGCGCATCGGCGTCACGTTGCGACCACGAAGCGACAGCGGCTGGTCCGCGCTGTTGAGTACCCTCGTAAGTGAATGCTTGTGCACCGCTGCGAAGCGAGACGCGCTGCTAGCGTGGCCGGGGGTGAGCGCAGATTGGCCTCCTGGGGCTCAGAGCCCTTGCGTTACCGATCACTACATAAGCCACTTGAAATTGGTTTGCGCATCGAATCAGCCGTCCATCGTCAAAGCGTATTTCGGCGTCACGCCGCGTTCGCTGCATTCCGATCTCCGGGCGCGCCGATCGAGGGGCACCGAAGCCCGGGAATGCGGTCGGATCGCGTAGAGCGTTGGAAGACGGCGAGATCGCTCGACTCATCTACTCCGCAGAGTTCTGCACCGATTCACCCCGACGCGGGTCTGGAAACCCGGGTGCGAACATGGCGAGCAATACACCTGGGCGCTTGATGCCCTTGCTCTCTAGGACCTCTTCTGCCCGACGTCTGAGTGCGGCGTGGCCTCCGTCGGCCAGTTGCCCAAGGCGAATCGCGACCAAAGCCGCACACCCAGACATCCCCCGGTCGGAGAAGCTGGCCGCAGCTCTCCTGAGGAGGGCCACGGCACTCTTCCGATCGCCGCGCTGATTGGCAACCGCTGCGCGTAAGAACGCTGCATGACCAATCGCATCGGGGCGCCGAGTGTTCTCGATCACAGCGGCATCCTTCTCAGCCTCAGAGAGCAGAGCGGCTCGGCCCGCCGGCACTACAGTTCCCGTAGCAAGCGCAAGGCGGGCTCGCAGCAAATGTGCATCAATGCGCAGAACCACGTGCCGCAGAAGCCCAGACCGCGACAGCTGCTTCCATGCCCGCTCGACCTTTTGCCATGCATCCTCCGGTCGACCATCGCCAACATCGCAGTACGCCTCGACTCGCAGCACGTAGAAGTGCTGCATTTCGAAGTTGCCCGAGCGCCAGAACCGGAGAATCTCACGGCAGTGCTCCCGCGCTTTCTCCAACTCACCGCTCACCATGCAACCGACGGCAATGATGGATCGTGAGGTGTAGGCGGCATATAGATCTCCCTGCTCTTCCGCCTGGCGCTGCTTCTGTTCGGTTCGACGCTGCATCTCGGCAAATTCTCCCAGCTCTTCGAGAGCCCGACAAGCCACGTCGCGGCCGAGAGTGAGTTCCCACGCTACACCGCGGCAGTGCCGCCGCAGCGTCTCGACTGCTCCATCGCAAAGATCAAGCGTATCCGACCACCGCCCCTCGATCATTGATTTCTGGGCCATGGTGATCGCAGTGAACCCCAGCAGGTACGGATCACCCGTCTCCTCGGCAACCGCCCGGCTACGGTGAAGCATCTTGACCGCCCACCTGCCGAGCGGACCACCTAAGGGGATCAGTGCGGCACCGACACCCGCCATTTCGCGAGCGATGCGTATCCGTTCACCAGACTGCAGCGCGAGCGAAAGGCTGCGGATTGCGAAATGAAGCCCGCGAACCGGATCGACCATTACGAAGCCCTTGGCGACAGCGTGCGAGGTGTCCGCCCGCACAACTTGCAGACGCGAGGCATGCAGCTTCGACGGAGTTCGTGGTTCCAGACCCCGAAGCCGCATCGCAAGTAGGCGCGCTAGGCTGGCCAAGACTGCCCCAGGAACGGTACGCGGAAATCGAAGCCCAACTGCCTTGAGCAAGTCGCGCATGACGGCTGTACCACTGTCTAGGTTTCCGGTCACCAGAAACTGCTCCGCCGCACGTCGTCGCAGATCGAGGGCCTCGGTCTTTTCACTGTGCTGGGCAGCATCGAGAAACATCGGTGCGGACTCCGCACCGCGACCGGCATTGACCAACGCATCGGCCTGTCGCACTTGCAGCGTGGTTGCCTGTGCTTGATCCCAACGCTTCAGTTCGCGCGCACGCCCGTACAACTCCGCCGCATCGACGAATGCCAGAGCGGTTGCAGCGCGATCCGCGGCACGCACCGCCCACTCTCCCGCTCGCTCGCGTTCATCGGCACCGAGAAAGTGGCGAAACAGGGCGTCTGGGTCAGGCGAAGGTTGGCGTTCGATGGTTTCCGCGAGCTGTCGATGTCGCGTGCGCAAGCGCTGTGGCGGGACCTGCGCCGCGATCACCTCGCGGATGCGGTCGTGATACATCTCGACCGTTGGTTGGGTGTCGCGCGGCGCGGTGCGCAATAGGCCTTCGTGTTCCAACCTGGCGATGAACGGGCGTCCGCGCTCGCCAATGCCCGCGGCTTCGAGAGCGACGCTGCGATCGAGCGGTCGGCCGGCGGTCGACACGAGTTCCAAGATTTCTTGTGCCGACGCGCCCAGATGCTCGATGCGCTCCGCCAGCAACGTTTGCAGATGCAGCCCGGTCGGTCGTGCCGCCTCGTGCTCTGTCGGCGATCGCAGCGCGGCGTAGCGGGCAAGTTGCGTGACGAGAAACGGCGAGCCATTGGCTTGTGAGGCAATCGCCGCAATCTGGTTGTCTGCAGGTGTATTGGACAACCTCGCGGCAAGATCGTGCGCTTCGGTGGGCGATAGCGGCGATAAGACGATGCGCCGGAGCGCTTTGTCGGGGAGATCGCTGCTCACCATCTTCAGCGTGTCGGCGAGTGGAGCGCTCTCGCGATCTTCACCCCGATAGGACAGCACGAGCAGCATCACCGGCGGATCGGGCGGGCGCAGCAGCTCTCGCAGCAGGGCCGCGCTATCGGCGTCTCCCCACTGCAAATCATCGATCCACAGCACCAGCGGTTGGCGATCGCCTATTCGCGCCAAGAGCTCGCGTAGCGCCGCGAAGCCGCGCCGTCGCAGTTCGTAGGGCTCGGCCGCATCTTCGCCGTCCTGCCACGATGCCAATGCGGGAACCCGGGCCAACACCGGGAAGAGCCGCGTGACAGCCCCAGTGTGTCGCGGCACCAGCGCCGCGACACCGGCCTCCGGCAGTGTCATCAGGAAACGACTCAACCGATCGACGAGACCGTCGAGCGCCTTGTAGGGGACAGCTTCATCGGGATGGCAGCGGCCGTCGAGCACCACGGTCCGTCCATCACTCTCGATGGTCGCGAGAAATTGTCGGACAAGTTCTGATTTCCCGATTCCTGACGGACCTTCCACCAACACGACATTCGGCTGCCGGCTGGAGACCGACTCAAAGGCGCGCTGGAGTTCCGCCAACTCCTCCACGCGCCCGACAAATGTGACGTCCTCGGCATCACCATCGACACGTTGCGCCTGCTGCGTCTGCCGCGTGGCTCCAGATCGCTCCTGCAGCTTCGCGAGGATGTCCTTCGGGCCAGGCCTCCCCGCGGGCGCAGGGTCGAGCAGCGCCATGGTCAGCGCGTCGAGATCCTCCGGAACGTCCGGCAGCAACGTGCGCGGCGCGGGAGGCTTGCCCCGCCCTTTGTCCGCGAGCATCTGCGCGGCAGGCCCCGCAAACGGCACTCGTCCGGTCAACGCTTCGTACAGCATGACGCCGACGCTGTACCAGTCAGCGGCGGGATCGGGCTCCATCCCCCACGCTTGTTCCGGCGCCATATAGGTCAAGGTGCCAACCAGTCCGGGCTGCGTGTCGCCGGCTCGCGTGCCACCGAAAACCGTGACCAACCCGAAATCGAGCACGACGACACGCCTCGCGCGTGTCACCAGCACGTTCGATGGCTTCACGTCGCGGTGCAGCTTGCCGACCGCGTGCAGCGCCGCCAGACCCGACACCAGTTGCCGCAGGACATCAGTGAGCCGTTCGTAGTCCACTGCGTTCGCATCGCTGCGGACGTACTCGATGAAGTCGACACCGTCGACCAACTCCATCGTGAAGAAGCATTCGCGCTCCTTGACGAACAGCTCGTACAACTCGACCAGGTTGCGGTGCACCACGCCGGCGAGTGAACGAAACTCGTTTTTGAGACGGTACAGCTCCCCCGGATCGTGCACGGCGAGGGTTTTCAGGGCGACATCGGTATCGGTCTCGCGATCGTGCGCGCGGTATACCACTCCCATGCTGCCGCGACCCAGAAGGACCACCGATCGAAATCGATCGCTGCCAGCGAACGCTCCTGTCAAAGGGGCTACGTCAGTTGGGTCCGGCATGGCCTGGGATCAACCCGCGAATCTTCGGCGGCGTTCATCGTTTGTCCGAGCACTTCGCACCGCAAATGAGACGCATCACGATGGACTCCGCTCGATGCCAAAGGCGTTCATCAACCGGTAGAGATGCGAGCGGGCGATGTCCATGCGCCGCGCGGCCTCGACCACGCTCCACGCGGCGTCCTCCAACGTGTCACGGATGAATCGCGCCTGGAACTGTCGCGTGGCCTCCTGCAATGTCAAGGCGTCAGGAGTGTCTGCCGATTGCGCCGCCGTTGGAGGGAACACGTGCCGTCGCTCCACCTGGCGCACGTTCTCGCCGGTGCAACGAATCGCGGCAGCCTCCACCGCGTGGGCGAGTTGCCGGACGTTGCCTGGCCACTCAGCCGACTCCAGCGCGCGCAACGCGTTCCGCGACAGCTCCAGGCGCGGCAAGCGATGCCGCTCGCACGCGTCGGCGCAGAAGTAGGCGGCAAGATCGGCAATGTCCTCACGGTGCTCCGCCAGCGCCGGCACGCGGATGGGCACGACGGCGAGTCGGAAGTAGAGGTCTTCACGGAAGCGGTGCTCCGCCACGGCGCGCTCGAGGTCCGTATTGGTTGCGGCGATCACGCGCACGTCGGCTCGCTCCGGCTTGGTCCCACCCAACGGGTAGTAGTGCTTCGATTGCAGGACCTGTAGCAGCTTCGCTTGCGCTGACAACGGCAGCTCGCCGATCTCGTCGAGGAACAGCGTACCGCGCTCGGCGGCGGCAACCTTGCCGTCCATTCGACGGGTTGCGGTCGAGTGCGCTCCCGGCAGGGCACCGAACAGTTCGCTTTCTACCAGACTCTCGGGGATGGCCGCGCAGTTGAGCTCGACAAACGGCAGAGGCGCGCGTGGGCCGTTGTCGTGAATGACCCGCGCCAGTTGACTCTTCCCGGTACCGGATTCGCCCGTCAGTAGGACACCGACATCGAGCGGCGCCACGAGCGCAACTTGCTTCAGCACCGAGGCGAATACGTCACTGTGTCCCACCATCGCATTGAGCCGCAACTTCTCGCGCCAGGGTCGCGTGGCATCGGAGGCTTCACGCGCGCTATGCTGCTCTAGCACCCGATCGACAAGTGGAGCGAGATGGGAGGCGAAAACCTCCGCGTGCTCCTGATCGCGAGCCGAGAAGGCACCCGCCGCTGCCCGTCCCTGCAGGTAGAGCACACCGCGCGGCGGGTCTTCGCCGATCGGCACGCAGACAACCGCATCGATTCGCGCCAGCCGCACACTCGGCCGGGACCCGAAGCGATCGTCGTCGAGCGCAGACGCAGTTACGACGGTGCGCCCGGTGGCAATGGCCTCGCTGATGATTCCCGTGGAGACCGCGCGCCGCACCACGGAAATCTCGTCTGGCGAAAAGCCGTGCGCAATCGACCATCGTGGCTCTCCGCCTAGATAGTCGTCGTCATAGAGTTCGAGATATCCCTGGCGGGCATCGGCCACGTCAACGATCAGCGCCAACGCACCATCGAGGAAGGGAGCGATCGCCGTCTGCCGCCCCAAGTTCAGGAGACGCAAATAGAGGTCCCGCTCCTTGAGAACGTTCAGTGTCTCGAAGTCGTGCGCAGCGTCGGACACAGGTTGCTGCCGTATCTAGACCATTGCCGACTAGAAACAAAGGCCGCGCCGTCTTGTCCCGCATACGAGACGGGCATCAGCGTTGGGTGCACGGATGGGACACACCGGCATAGGACGGAAGGCATTGTGCTGTTCGAGCCATGCTCGGCCGGCGGCACGTGGATTGCGAAAGCCAAGGAGCGCAAGGACACGTCATGCAACCGACAACAAGCGCCGCAGGCGAGAACATCGATTCCAAGCGTACCGTGATCGAGCGCCGGCTGGCAGCGATCATGAGCGGCGACGTCGTCGGCTACAGTCAGCTCATGGCCGTGGACGAGGATGCCACCGTGCGGCACTTGCGCAGCAGTCGCGAGTGCATCGGCCGACTGGTCGCCTGTCATCACGGGCGCGTCGTCGACTTTACTGGAGACTGTTTTCTCGCCGAGTTTCCAAGCGTCGTCGCCGCCGCGAACTGCACTCTCGTCGTCCAGGATGCGCTCCATTCTTCCAATGCAAACCTTCCCGTCAGTCGAAGGATGGAGTTTCGCCTCGGCCTGCATCTCGGCGAAGTGCGGGTCGAAGACGGCGCGCTCTATGGAACCGGGGTCAACATCGCGGCGAGGCTCCAGGCGCTAGCCGCTCCGGGTGGGATCTGCGTCTCTCAGGTCGTCTTGCGCGAGATCGCGAGTCGCGTCGCCGTTGTGTGTGACGATCTCGGCGAACGTTCGGTCAAAAACATTCCGGAGCCGATCCGCGTTTTCCGGCTTCGCCGACCCGGAAGCTCAGCTGTTCCGGTACCGATCCCATTGAGGCCGCTCCGGCGTCGTATTCGCCGGGCAGCGCTGCCCGCGTTGCTTGCATTGCTGATACCCTTGAGCGCCGCGACTCTCTCGGCGTTCGCTCCGGGCGCGCGGTGGTTCGGCATGCGGCCGGCGTCCCCAGCGGCAATTGCGGTCCTCCCGTTCAGCGACATGAGCACGGCGCAGGACGAAGGCTATTTCGCGGAAGGACTTGTGGAACAGTTGACCCATGCCCTGGCGAATGTGCGATCGCTACGCGTCGCCGCTCGGACATCCGCGTTCGCGGTTACGATCGCCGGTCGAGATGCCCGTACCATTGGTCACCTCTTGGATGCCGAAACGATCATCGAGGGCAGCGTCAGAAGAGCCGGGAACCAGCTGCGTGTGACGGTGCAAGCGATCCGGGTCGCCGACGGCTATCACCTTTGGTCGCAAATCTATGACTATGAGGAAGCCGACGCGCTCAGCATTCAAGACGAGATCGCGCGCGCGGTGGCGGAGACATTGAGCCAACAGCTTGCCGGTGAAGCCGGTGCGTCCGAGCTGTGCGGTCCGGGCAGATCAAGGCCGGCAGCAGCTCCCGAGATCGTGCATTCCGAGGCGCGGACCGTCGGCATACACGCCAGCGCAGGGTAACCGGCAGTCGCTCCGCATCGAGTCTATCCCGCGCACCAGCGCCGAAACGCGCGGTTGCTGGTATCAAACGTCCCCATCCGGCGTCCGGGTGACTAGCGCTGCAACCCAAACGCCCGGATCAAGTTGTAGACATGCGAGCGCGCCAGGTCGAGGCGACGTGCGGTTTCGACCACGTTCCAACCGGTGTCTTCGAGTGTCTCTCGTAGCAGGCGCTCGTGAAAGCGGCGGGTCGTCTCTTGGAACGTGAGCGGTGCACTCGTGGTGGGCTCAGCGGCGGCTTCGGGGAACACATGCGCTCGCTCGACCTGCGCTGCGCCGGCACCGGCAGCGCGAATCACTGCCGCCTCCATCGCGTGCGCCAGTTGCCGCACGTGCCCCGGCCATTCCGCCGACTGCGCGGCGCGAATCGCATTGCGCGACAGTTCGAGTCGCGGCAGCCCGTGGCGCTGACAGGCGGTCGCACAGAAGTACGCGGCCAGTTCCGGAATGTCGTCACGTCGCTCAGCCAGTGTCGGCACCCGTACCGGCAGCACCTGCAAGCGATAGAACAGATCTTCGCGAAACCGCCGCTCGCTTACGGCGAGGCGGAGGTCTTGGTTGGTCGCCGCGATCACGCGCACGTCTGCTTGCAGCGGCTGCGCGGCGCCGAGGGGATAGTACTGCCGCGACTGCAACAGTTGCAGCAACTTGCCCTGCGCGCTGAGCGAGAGATCGCCGATCTCGTCGAGAAACAGCGTGCCGCGCTCGGCGGCGGCGACTTTGCCCTCGATGCGGCGCGTCGCCGTCGAGTGCGCGCCCGGCATGGCGCCGAACAGCTCGCTCTCGATCAGTGTGTCCGGTAATGCGGCGCAGTTCACTTCGACAAACGGCTGCGCCGCTCGCGGTCCGTTGTCGTGAATCACGCGGGCGAGTTGACTCTTGCCAGTGCCCGACTCGCCGGTGAGCAATACGCTGACGTCGAGCGGCGCAACCAACGCGATTTGTTTGAGGGTCGCGGCCAATGCCAGGCTGCGGCCGATGACGCCGTCGAGCCGCAGGGCGGCGCGCAGCGGCTGCGTCGGGTCGGCGGTGGTCTGGCTCCGATGCTGGGCCAGCAGCCAATCCACTAGTGGCGCGAGGTGTTGCGCAAAGATCTCGGCGCGGGCCCGATCCTCGTCGGAGAACAACCCGGGCGTGGCGCGCCCTTGCAGATACAGCACGCCGCGCGGCGGATCGTCGCCGATAGGGGTGCACAGCACCGCTTCAATGCGGCCGAGGCGGACGCTGTCGCGTTCGCTGAAACGCGGATCGAGCAACGCCGACGGCGTTACGATGGTTTTTCCGGTCGCCAGCGCCTCGGCGATGATGCCGCGCGAAATGGCCGCGCGCACGGTGTCGATTTCATCGCTGGAGAGCCCATGCGCGATCCACCACTGCGGGTGATCGCCGTTCTCCTGATCGTGCAGCTCCAGATATCCCTGGCGCGCGTCGGCGACCTCGACGATTAAGCCGAGGGCTTCGGCAAGAAAAATCTGCAACTCACTTTGGCGGCCGAGGTTCAGCAACCGGAGATAGAGGTCGCGCTCGCGCCGGAGCTTCGCGAGTTCCGCGTGGTGATCCGCGTCACTCATGGCGACAGGCTTCTAGACCATCGGGCGACGCAGAACAACCAAATCTATTGCCGCGCCTTCTTTGCAAGATGGCGTGAGCGAGATGCAATTGTCCATTCAGTTAGACGAGACCCAGACGCGCTGTCCACGCGGCTGGACATGCGTAGCGTTGGTCATCGTGAAGCGCGACTGCGGACGCAGCCGCGCAGTCTGGCGCACGCGTTGCTCCACAGCTGAACTGAAAGGTTGCTGCCAACGGGTTGCCGGTTTTGTGTCGCGCCGGGCCTGAATGAAGGTGAGCGTATGTCCAATGAACTCGAACAGCCGTCGTCTGTCCTTGCCGCCGATCGTACCTTCGTTGTGCGCTTGGGTGCGACGGCCGCGAACCGCCTGAGCGGGCGGGTCGAACACGTGTGGTCAGGGCGGGCCATAGAATTCGACTCGCCGGAGTCACTCCTGAGTTTCATTTTGGGATCGACGCGCCGGCCGAACGGGAATGCGGTGACTGAAACACGGAGCGCTGACGTCACAGCCAGCGCAATGGGATTGGTGTTGGCGACGGTCGGCTTGCCACCGCCGCTCAAGGTTACCCCGGCGCGGTTGCAGGAACGTTTCGGGTTGACGGTGACGGAGGCGATGCTCGCCAGCCATCTCGTGGCTGGCAGTTCGCTTGAGAAGGCGGCGGAGCGACTCGGCATCCGCCGCACCGTCGCACGGTCACACCTGCGACAGATCTTCGTGAAGACCGGAACCAACCGCCAAACCGCGTTGGTGCAACGGCTGTTGGTGGAGTTGTGAATGTTCTGTGCTGGGAAGCGAGAAATGCTGACAGACCTGAAAGGAGGAGAACTCATGAAAGGAGAAGAGGCCATGAATACACGCTTGATGAGTGAAGGTTCAGGGGGGCGCAGCAGATGGTGCCGTGCCTTTGTTTTGGTCGCGCTGGTTGCGGCCATCGGAGGTGCCGCTGTCGCGAACGCGAAAACAGCGCTGATTGACGCCGACACTGTCTCTGGCTCACCGAGCCAGGAGGAGCAGGCCGCAACCGCGCAAGGCTATACGGTCACAGTGGTCAGCGGTGCGATCTGGTCAGGGATGACGCAGTCCCAGTTTGGAGCGTACGACTTGCTGATCATCGGCGACGCGACCTGTAGCGGCGCCTCACAGACGGCCGCGTCGAACGCGGCGACGTGGGCACCGGTGGTGATGGGGACGGCCGGCGGTCGGACGCAGGCCGGCAACCGCGTTCTGATTGGCACCGACCCCGTGTATCACGACAGTGGCTACCTTAGCTCGCGGGCGACGATCATCCGCGACGCCATCAAGTTCGCCGGCAAGCAGCCGGGGAAGACAGGCCTCTACTTCGACGCCTCGTGCAGTGGTGGCGGCGGCAACGTGGTGAGCGCCCTCACCTTGCTCTCGATCGGATCGGGATCGTGGACGAATGACGATGGCCCGCCATGCGGCGGCAACGTTTCGTTGATCGCCTCGGAGCCGTCGTTCGGTGCTCCCGATCCTCTGACCACCGCATCCTTGCAGAGCTGGAGCTGCTCGGTCCACGAGTCATGGCCAACCTTCCCGACCGACTGGAGCGCGCTGGCGGTCGCGACGGACACAGCGAGTCACCCGACCTGTGGCGTCGATCCCGACACGCTATTGAGTGCCTGCGGTGAGGCTACATCCTGATCGCCGGATCGTCGATCGTCGTTACCTCGAGCAGCATCAGTGTGGCGCCGGGGGACGACAGCAATCCGGCCGGCACCAGCCACACGATCACAGCCAACGTCACAAGCGGCGGCTTGCCCCTCCCCGGTCAGCGGGTCACGTTCACGGTCACCGGACAGAACTCCGGCGCGGTTGGCGTGTGCTTGCCGGCTGATTGCATGAGCGACGCCAACGGTGATGTGACGTTCACGTACACTGACACAAACGGGGCGGGTGACGACACGATCAAGGCGAGTTTCACCGACAGCAACAACTCGCTTCAGTCGGCGACTGCGCAGAAACACTGGCTGGCGGCCTGCGGCGACGGCACCGTCGACCCCAGTGAGCAGTGCGACGATGGGAACACTGTCGATGGCGACGGATGCAGCGCCACCTGTCAGATCGAGACATGCTACCGCTGCACTGGGGCACCATCCGCCTGTACCCCGAACGACGGCGCCGCGTGCGACGACGGGTTGTTCTGCAACGGCGCCGACACCTGTAGCGGCGGCAGTTGTAGCGTGCACGGGGTCGATCCGTGTGCGGCGGGCGCTGAGTGCAACAACGTCTGCGACGAAGCTCACGACTCCTGCCACGTGATGGCGGGAACCGCGTGTACGGACGATGGCAATGTTTGTACCGACGATCAGTGTGACGGTGCGGGCGCGTGCGGACACGCGGCGAATACCGCGTCGTGCGACGACGGTGTGTTCTGCAACGGCGCCGATACCTGCAGCGGCGGCGCATGCACTGTCCACGCCGGCGATCCGTGCGCGGCCGGCGCGGAATGCAACAACGCCTGCAACGAGTCCGCGGGTAACTGCCACGTCGCCGCCAACACGGCGTGCACCAACGATGGCAATCCCTGCTCGCGCGATGTCTGTGATGGTGGGGGCGCGTGCGCACACCCCGCAGGTAACGCCGGAGCGACATGCCGTACGGCGGCCGCGGAATGCGACGCGGCCGAAGTTTGTGACGGCACTCACACGGCTTGCCCGGCCGATGCCGCGAAGCCGAACGGTACCGCGTGTGCCGGGACCAATCACAATACCTGCTTGAATGCCTGCCAGGCCGGGAGCTGCGTGCCGGATTTCCGTACCGCGTGTTGCGGTAACGGAGTGCTCGAAGCCGGCGAGCAGTGTGAAGACGGCAACCAAGTGGCCGGCGATGGCTGCCGAGCGAACTGCACGTACGAGTTAATCCCCGGTGATGGCAACGGTGTCCGCTCGCGTGATTCGCATGCGTGTCTGGTGGAGTGGTCCGTGGTCAATCCCAACAATCAGCCGGCCACCGACCTGCGCGGCCGCCCGCACTACACCCAGCGCTGCAAGAACAACGATCCGACCTGCGACTTCGATGGCAGCGCCACGGATGATACGTGTGAGTTCCACGTGGTGGCGTGCCTCAACAACGTCGATCCGCAACTCGCCAGCTGTTCCCAGGCAGGGGTTGCCGATCCGGTCCGCGTTCTTTCGCCGTTGGCGCGCGATGCTGCCAACCATGCCAGCCTGGTGAACGCCCTGCAGTCGCTGCGCGACTCCACCGGGGCAACGTTCACGTTGCCGCTCAGCGAGGATGAAACCAACGTCTGCACCGCACCGTTCTCGATTCGCGTGCCCTTGCGACGCACCGGCCAGCACCGCGAAGCGGGCCGGGTGCGTCTGATCACGCGGGCGCGGTCGTCCCTGACGCTCTCTCAGACGTCCAAGGACTCGGACCTCATCAACTTGATGTGCGAGCCGTAGTCGTCCTCAACGGCAACACCCGTACCGGCGGCCTCCGCGCGTAACTCGCGGAGGCCGCCGTCTTCTTGTGCGAACCGGCCAAGCGTCCGTCGTTGATCAGATCCAGCCTCGCGATATGCTCCCAACCCGTCTGTCCACCGGAATGGACACTCGCCCGCCCCGCCGTCCGTCGCAGTGGACACGTATCGAGAGCCCCGCTTCGTGCCGCGCCAAGGTGCGTTGCCGACGCGATGTGGCGTAGCCGTTGCTCTCCTTACTCGACGGAATCATGAGCACCGCGAAGAACCGCGACCGCGTCGCGACGAGACCGCAATTAGACCAAGCGTCTCGGCAGACGGATGAACCAGCGCGTGCCGACTCGCCGCGCTATGCGGCCCGCCTAGCGCGCCTTCAACGCGTGCTGACGGCCGCCGCCGCGTTGCTCGAAAGCGGCGACGACGAAGAGACGCCCACCTGACGGCGTGCCTCGTTTAACTGGAAGCCACCGCCGGCGCAGCGCGACGCGCGCCGGAACGGGCATTTCGGAAATCGTTCAGTGGAGTTCGCGAAGTAACGCGGACAAACGTTCGACCATTGCCCGTACGTTGCGCTCCATGAAGTGTGTCAGCACGGCGGGACCGTCCCGCCGCGCGAGCGCTTCGGCGTCGGCGCGTTGCGATTCGATCTCGCCCTCGAACCGATCCCAGGCCGCGCGCACGCGCGGGCCGTAGGTTTCAAAGTCGCGCTCAACTAACGTGAGCAGTTCCTCAAACTGCCACCACGGCGAGTCGGCACTGGCGTGCTCGCCTCCGCGCGCCAGTTCGGCAGGCAAGTCACCATCAATGTAGTAGGGCAGAAACACGCTCACGCACGGTGATCCCAAACTGCCCCAGTAGACCAGCGGCTCCTCGTCGCGGCCGAGGCGCGCGATCATGCTGGCAGTGGTCGTGCCGACCGGATCGGCGTGCATGCACACCGAGTAGTAGCGCTCGTCGTCGACCGCACGACCGGGACGATGTACCTGCCCGCTGTCGTAGTGATCGCGCAGGGCGGTGCGCAGCGATGCGGGCGTCAGCCGGCCGCGCCCGGCTTCGAGCAGTTGGCAGGTGCGGCTGTGGCGGCCACTCGAAATGAAATCGGGCGCCATGCTGGTGTCGCGGTATGCCGCGCCGAAGTCGAAGCACGTGTCGCTGGCCTCGCTCCACCAGCCCTGCGCGACGGCATGCTCGATCGACCCGGGCGACAGCGCGTCCCAATCGTCGCCGATGGTGAGATGATTCGACGCGCTGCCGACGGTCTCGATGCGACGCAGCGCCCACCGGCGGTCCGAGGTTTCGAGCACGTAAGCTTCGCGCTGGTCGGCGATCAGGAACGAATTGTGGTACGGCCAATCCTTGTCGACGTAACCCGAGCCGCCCTGGCCGTAACGTTCGACCAGCGCCGCGATCACTTCGGTCGCTTGAAAAGCCGATGTGCCGCGTTCGAGCCCGAGCCGCACCAGATCCATTCCGATCAGCCCGTGGCCGGATAGTCCGTCCTTCGTGAACACCGTGTGATTGCCGATGGCGACGCCGTGCTCGTTGAGGCCATGCTCGAAGCCCCACAACCAAAACGGCTGCGAGCCGATCAAGCGCGCCGTCTCACTCACCTGCTCGATCGCGATGTATTGGCAGCGCAGTTGCGCGCCGCGCGCGTGCTGCTGTCGCGGAACTTGGACGAGCCGCTGGCACTCCGCCGCCGGACGGTCGCTGTTCTTCGCGAACAGCACCGCGCCATCGGCGGTGGAGTTGGCCAACGCGACCAGCGAATCGCAGGCGACGCGTGGGCGTGTCATGACCGCTCTCGCACGAAGCGCACAACCGTGTCGGCCACCGCGGCTTCGTGACCCGCGAAGAAATGATCCGCGCCCGCGATCGGCATGAATGTCTTGGGCTCGGGCAACGTGGCGAAGCGGTCGTGCATCGCCGTCAAAGGACAGTACTGATCGCGATCGCCGAGAATGAACAGTTTTCTACGGCTGCACGCGGTCAGAAAATCTAGGTCAAACATTGGCACCGGCGTCGCGATGGCAATCAAACGCGACACACCGGAGTGATCGTGTCCCGCGAGCAGTGCGACGATGGCGCCAAAGGAATAGCCGATCAGCGTGACGTCGGTGGTCGAGGCGCGGGTGCGCAATTGGTCGACCGCCGCGCGCGCATCGTTCGCTTCGGCCTGCCCGCCGCCGTAGCGCCCTTCGCTGGCGCCGACGCCGCGGAAATTGAAGCGCAGCGTCGCGACACCGGCCGCTTGCAGCGCCTCCGCAACCGCGCTCACCACGTCGTTGTCCATCGTACCGCCGTACTGTGGATGTGGATGGCAGATGACCGCACCGTGCGTCGCGCTTTCGGGTACCCCGAGTCGACCTTCGAGTTGCAGACCGTCGGCGGTGAACTGGATCGCCTCTTCGAGTACGTGCGACATGCGCGCTCTATCGCACGCTGCGCGCCACGCGGCAACGTTTGTCCGCCCGTTGACGGTGGCGGTTCACCACACTATCGTCCGCCGCATCGCGAAGGAGACAGGCCATGGAAACTATTCTCTTCGACAAGACCGACGGCCTCGCCACCATCACCCTCAATCGTCCCGAGCGATTGAACGCATGGACTCCGGTGATGGGGGCCGAGCTGCTCGAGGCCTTTCGCGATGCCGACCGCGATAAGAGCGTACGCGTCGTGCTGTTTACCGGCGCGGGACGCGCGTTCTGTTCCGGCGCCGACATGGATTTCTTCGCGGGGCAAATCAAGGCCGGTGGTGGCACCACGGCCGGTGGTGGCGGCGGTCCTTCGCGCGTCGAGGAGTGGCCGATGCTGATGCAGCGGATGTCGAAGCCAACCATAGCAGCGATCAACGGCTACGCGCTCGGCGTCGGCTGCACGATGACGTTGCTGTGCGACATCCGCCTCGCCGCCGCCGAGGCGAAGCTCGGCTTTCTCTTTCCGCGCATGGGCGTGATGGCGGAACTGGGCTCGACGTTTCTGCTGCCGCGGCTGGTCGGGATTGGACGCGCCTGCGAGTTGATGTTCACCGGCAAGATGTACAGCGCCGACGAGTGCGCGCAGGCTGGCGTGGTCAACCGCGTCGTGCCTGGCGATCAACTGGTCGCGACGGCGACGGCCATGGCGCGCGAGATCATGCAATGCGCGCCGTTGTCGCTCATGCTGACACGGCAGGCGCTCTATCAAGGGCTCACCGCCAGCTTCGAGGCGCAGGTGCGCAGCGAAGCCTTCGCCCTCGACCACCTCTACCGCACGCGTGACCATGCCGAAGCGGTGGCGTCGTTCAAGGAAAAACGTCCGCCAAAATTCGAAGGCCGATAACTCTGTCTCCCACCATCCGCCATCAGCGATCTGCCATCAGCGATTTCCCATGACCGTTTCCGTTTCGCTGCCCGCGCGCATCAACGTCGTCGGCAGTCCGACCGACGCCAACGAAGGCGCGTATGCGACCATCTCGTGCGCGGTTCCGCTGCGCGGCGGCGCGCAGCTCCACGCCGCGCGCGAGTGGCGGTTCGCGCGCGAAGAAGAGACGTCCGACGCGGTGTCGGCGCCGCTCGGCCGCCTCGCCCTTGTCGCCGACGGTTTCGAGTTGGCGCGCGCGGCCATCAACGCGCTGGCGGCACACAGCGCCGAGTTTGCCGCCAAAGCTGCACGGCAGGGCGCGGCGATCACCACCTGGACGCGGGTGCCGAAATCAAGCGGGCTCGCCGGGTCGTCGGTGCTGGTGTTGGCCGTGCTCGCGGGTTTGCGCGCACTGTTCGACCTCGACTGCCGCAGACATAACGACTATCTCCTCGCCGAGATCGCGCAGCGCGCCGAGGAGAACGAGTTGGGGATCACCTGCGGCTTCGCCGATCGCTACGTCCCGTTGTTCGGCGGCCTCGCCTATCTCAGTTATCACGGCAAGCTGCACCATCGCCCGGTCGGTGAAGAACCGTACGCAACGTACGAGCCACTCGCGCAAGTGGAAGCAGACCTGCGCTTCGTCGTCGCTACCACCGGGGTGGCGCGCGACTCGGGTGACGTCCATCGCCCGATGCGCCAGCGCTACCTGCGCGAACGCAGCGCGGGCGACGGACCGCTGCTAGCGCTCGCCCGCGCGCTCGGCGAGACCGCGTGGCGCGGCAAGATCGCTTTGCTCGGCGGTGACCTCGTCGAGTTCGGGCGGCAGATCTCGCTGAACCAATCGTTGATCGACGAAATGATGCGCTTGTGCGGTTTCACCAGCGGCGCCGGACTTGAAGTCAGGCGACTGGTTGATGCGGCCCTCGCCGCCGGCGCGTTGGGCGCGAAGCTCACTGGCGCAGGCGGTGGGGGCGCAATCTTCGCCTTGCCGTCGCTCGGCGGAGCCGATGCGCTGGCGGCGGCTTTGCGGGCGGCGGGGGCTGCCGCGGTGTTCGTGCTGCCGGTTGCGTCCGCGGGCCTGCAGGTGGAGCGCACATGATCGGCACCGGTGTCGTTCTCGCTGCCGGGGCGGGCTCACGCTTGGGTGAACTGGGCAAGCGCCACTCGAAAGCAATGATACCGCTGCGGGGCCGACCGTTGATCGACTGGGTTGCCGAGCGGCTGCGCGCCGCCGGACTCACTCGGTTGATCGTGGTCGCACACACGAGCGATGTCGCCTTGCAGGCGTACGCACGCAGCGCCGGAATCGAAGTGGTCTGTCAGCCGGAGCGCCGCGGCATCGCCGATGCGCTGAGTTGCGCGGCGCCGTTGCTGGCGGCGGAGCCGGCGTTCTTGGCGTGCGCGTGCGATAGCCTATTCGCCGTCGCTGATCTCCAGCAACTGCTCGCGGTGGCGCGAGCGCATCCTGGCGATGGCGTGGTGGCGGTGCAGCAATTGTCCGCCGAGGCGACCGCGGCGCGCAGCGCCGTCGTATGCGTGGGTGAGTTCGTGGCGGCGATCGTCGAGAAACCCGCACCCGGCACCGCGCCGTCGAACGTGATCAGTCTCCCGCTCTACATTCTGCCGCAACGTTTGCTGGCGCGCGCGGCAGCCACCGAACCGCTGCGCGGCGAGCGCTATTTGTCATCGGCGCTGAGCGATGACATCCGCGCCGGCGGCTGCGTGCGCTGGGTGGCGCTCCAGGACCGGCTCGAGGTCACCACGGCGGTCGACGTTGCGTTAGTGGAGGAACGCCTGGGAAACACCGCGAAGGCGTGAGGCGCCACAGCCCAGAGACCACAAACCCAGGAGAGCTACTATCTCAGCTTCGCAAAAAACTCCTCGATCCGTTTGGCATTGGCGCCGAGGTCGCTCTTGCCGTCGCGCGACTTGGATCGCATTCTGACCTGGCTGCCATTGTCTTGCGGGCGAACCTCGATCACGAAGTCGTCTTGAAAACGGAACAGCCAGCTAGTCGCTGCGCCGTCGAGCCACTTCCCGCTGTCGTCCGTGCTGACAATTTCCCAGTCGGGCATCGTCCGCGCGGCACTGAGGACTCGTCGATACGCCTCGTCGGGCGACAGGGGCAGCAGCAGATTCACGATCTTCGGATACGCGGCGCGCTGCTGCTCCGCGAAACTGCTGCCAGGATAGCGCAGGTCACGCCCGGCGTTGCCTGGCGCGTTCTTCGCGGACGTGAACACCGGCGGTTCGTCGAGATCGGTGGTGATGTCATTGATGGGAGGATACTTGGCGGCGTTGACGGCGAGCCCCAAGAACGCCGCGGCGACTACCGCGCCGGGCGCCACAGCACCCCAGCTGGCGCGGCCGCGCAATGCGCCGATGATTCCGACCACCGCAGCGATCACGCCCAGCAGACCGCCGAGATCGAAGATGACGAAGCCGATCCGTGGCGGCACGATGGAAAAGTGAGCCAGCAATGGACCGATGACGAATGCCGCCACCGCCCCGATCCCCAACCGCAGCGTCCACGATGATCCGCTCGACCCGCTGTGCGCCATTCAAGATCTCCCCAGCTCACTTCAACTTCGCAAAAAACGTCTCGATCCGTTTCGCATTGACCCCGAGATCGCCTTTGCCGTCGCGCGACTTGGAGCGCATCGCGACCTGGCTGCCGTTGCTGTGCGGGCGTACTTCGATGGCGAAGTCATCTTGAAAGCGGAACAACCAACTAGTTTCCACGCCTTCGATGGCGCGGGTTTCGGGCTCGGTCAGTGTGAGTTCCCAGTTCGGTACCGTCCGCGCCATCGCCAAGACCCGCTGATAGGTCTCGTCGGGTGAGGTCGTCAGAATTAAGTTGGTCAAGTTCGGATAGCCGGCGCGTTGCTGTTGCCAGAATGTGGCCCCGGGATAACGCATGTCGCGGCCGCGGTTGGCGGGGAGTTGGAACGCCTGGCGGAATACCGGCGGCGGCTCGAAATCCGTCGTGATGTCGTTGATCCGCGGATAACCGGCGCCACGGCTGGCGATGGCGATGAAGCTCACCACGATCACCGCGCCCGGCACGATGGCGAGCCAGCTCGACCGACTGCGCAGCGCGCCGATCACGCCGACGACCGTGGCGATGAGGCCAAGCAGACCGCCGACTCCGAAGATCGCAAAGCCGATCAGTGAGGGCACGATGCCGAGATGGGCGAGTGCCGGCCCAATGACGAACGCCACGACGGCGGCCAACCCCAGTCGCATCGCCCACGACGACCCGTTCGCACTGCTCGACGCCATCACTTCACCCCCTGACTTGTAGCCTGCGGTTTAGCGGAGCGGTGACCGCGCCGTCAACTCGATCAGGCGACCGAGCGGAGTTGTCAGGTTGCCCTTCCGCCCGTATACTTCGCGGGCAAAGGAGCCGACGCGATGCAGATCTCGATCACGTGGTGTGTGCCTTGAAACTATCTGCCGCGCGCGACCAGTCTGGCCGCGTCACTCAAGCAGCGCTTCGCCGTCGAGACGGAACTAATCCGTGGCAAGGACGGAGTGTTTGACGTCCGCGTCGGTGACCAGCTCGTGTTCTCGAAGCATCAGGTGCATCGATTTCCGGAGCCCGGTGAAGTGGAACAGGCGATCGAGCAACTGCGCAGCCGCTCCGCGTGATCGCCGCCGGCTAGTTGCCACGATCTGAACCGGGCTGCCGGCGAAGTGGAGGAGGGGATGGTCGAGGACAGGGGCAGCTCGGGATCGGCGGCGCGGCCCGAGGCTGTGCTCCTAACCTTCGAACTCTACCTGCGCACGCATCCTGGCACGGTTGGGATCGGGATCATCGGTTTTTTCCTGCTCGTCGCGGTCGTCCATCTGCGCGCTGGGATTCAGCTGCCGCTCGCCATCACGTTCGCGGGGCCGCTGGTCTTCTGCACCTACGGCGTGGGCGTCGTCGCGGGGACCACCGCCGCAGTGGCGATCGCGACCATCTGGCTGGCGGATGCGTTGTCGTTCGGGATGACGCTGGGGCAGGCGCTCCCCCTGTTTGCAACCCGGCTGTTCAGCAACTTCGCCATCGTCGCGATCAGTGCGGTGGCGGCCGCGGCTGCGCGGATGCGGATGCGCTATCTCGAAACCCAGGACGAATTGGTGCGCCTGCGGGCGGACCTGGTGTCGGCCTTCTCGCACGACTTGCGGGCACCATTGACGGCAATGATGGGATACGCAGAGTTGCTGCGCGACGGTGCGGACCTCGAGGGCGCCATTCCCCGCAGCGAGGCGCTTGATCGGATTCTCGTCAACGGCGGCCGGCTCAACCAACTGATCGCCGATATGCTGACGGCCGGCAACGGCGACCGCGCCGCCCCGGTCGAAATCACGGCGTTCACTGCGGAGGAGTTCGTCGCCGCGCTGCGCGCGGAGTTCGACGACATGCCGCGCGCGGGTGCCGTATCGTTACAGTGGACCGTGGCGCCGAATACGCCCGCGCTCGCCACGGATCGCACCAAACTCACTTCGGTGGTGCGCAACTTGGTCGGCAATGCGCTCAAGTTCACTACCGAGGGTGAGGTGGCCGTGCGGATCGACTACGATGCGGCGAACGTGGCGCATCGGATCGCAGTGGCCGACACCGGCCCCGGCATCGCGGCCGATGTCGTGCCGCACATCTTCGATCGCTTCTATCGGGCGAGCGAAACCAAACAGCGCGCCGGATTCGGCGTTGGTTTGTTCATCGTGAAACGGCTCACCGAGCTTCTCGGCGGGACGGTGGTGGTGCGCAGCCAGCCGGGCGCCGGCACCACCTTCGTCGTCACGCTCCCGCCGCCGCGAGCTCCGGTGTCCGTGGCGCTCGGGAAAGATAGGGGCGAGGCAAAACTACGGCCGGATTTCGAGTAGCTCGACGTCAAAGGTCAGACGAGCGTTGGGTGGAATCACTTTTCCCGCGCCGCGCGCGCCGTAGCCGAGTTCGGGTGGCACGATCAACCGGCGCGTGCCGCCGATCTTCATCGAGGCGACGCCTTCGTCCCACGCTTTGATCACTTGCCCCATGCCGACTTTGAAGCCGAACGGTTTGCCGTGATCGCGCGAAGCGTCGAACTTGGTGCCGTCGTCGAGCCAGCCGGTGTAGTGAACAATCGCGGTCTGCCCTTGCTTGGGGCTGGCGCCGTCGCCGACTTTGAAGTCGATGTACTGCAAGCCGGACGCGGTGGTGGTCGGTTTCGCATCGGTTTTCTGCATTGCTGCCTCCGTCGGTTTTCCTGCGGGGTCACTCGCGTGGCCCGTGGCACTGAGCGCCAGGATGATGAGCAGGGTGCTGGCCAGCCGGTCTCGAACTCGCATCGATGAGTCTCCTCCAGAGCGGCGCACCGTAGTGAGCGACAGCGGCGGGGTCAAGCCGCGGTGCACGATAGCGGCGAGCCGGGCCTGACTTCTGCGCGGGCCCGCTTGACTGAGGGGGGTCCTCTGCTACCGTGACGGACTGGTCAGTCCGGAATTCGAGTCCCATGCGAGGTCGCAAAAAAATCCCCGACATCCGCGCCGCCATCCTGGGCTGCGCCGCCGAGGTGTTCGCGCAGCGCGAGTTCCACGAGGTGCTCACCGAGGACATCGCGGCCCGGCTCGGCATCGGCAAAGGGACGATCTATCGCTATTTCGATTCCAAGGAGGCGCTCTACTTCGCCACCATCGTCGAAGGTTTGGCCGGTATGCACGACGCGGTGACGGCGGCGTTGCATCAGCCCGCGCCGGTGGCCGCGGTGATCGAGCGGCTGGTCGAAACCGTCCTGACCTACTTCTGGACGCGGCGCGATTTCTTCATCCTCTTGCACCGTCATGAGCCCACGCTCGATCCGCGCGAGCGTGCGGAGTGGCAACAGCAGCGTGAAGAACTGGTTGCGGAGGTGCAGCGCATTCTCTTCAGTGCCCTGCCGCGCGGGAGTTTGGGACGACAACATCCGCGTCTCACGGTGGAGATTCTGTTTGGGATGATGCGCTCGGCGTCGCTCTACCGCAGCGCCGCGGACCGTCTCCCGACGCTGGCGAAATTAATCACCGCGATGTTTCTGACCGGCATCAGCGGGCAATCGGCCAACGGCAAGCCCCGCACTCATCCGCGCCGGGCGCTGCCGCGGCGCCGCTCCCAAGCCCTACGAGGAGGACTTTCCCACTCATGACTGCACGGCGGGCGCTGCTGGCGCTGATGCTCTTCAGCGCCGGGTGTACGCGCCACAATGAGGCGCAATCCGCGGCCGCCGCGGGGACGGAACCGCGCGCGATTCCGATCACGGTCGCGGCCGTCACCATTCGACCGAGTGAACGCCTAGTGAGTTTTGTCGGGACGCTGTACGGCCACGACGAGCTCACGCTCTCGAGCCAGATGGAAGGGCAGATCAAAGCGATTGCCGCGGATCTGGGTGACCACATCGAGGCGAATCAGGTGCTCGCGGAAATTGAAGACGATCAGCTGCGTGCCCGTTTGCGCGAGGTGGAAGCGACCTGGGGGAAGGCGCGGGCCGATGAAACGCGCGGCCGCCAATTGGTCGAACAGAAAGTCATCTCGCCGCAAGAATACGAGTCGATGAAAACCACCGTGTCGGTGATCGAAGCGCAACGCGACACGCTGGCGGTGCTCCTGCAGCACACGCAAGTGCGCTCACCGCTGACCGGCTCGGTGGCGAAGCGACTGGTGTCGGCCGGCGAGTACGTCCGACCCGGCACGCCTCTGTTCGCGCTGGTCGCCGACGATCCGCTCAAGCTGCGCGGCGATGTGCCGGAGCGTTTCGCCGACGAATTGCAAGCGGGTCAAACTGTGCGCGTCCGCGTCGACGCGTTTCCCGACGCGGCCTTCGACGGCAAGCTGTCACGCATCAGCCCATCATCGAACCGCGAGAATCGCTCGATCGCAGTCGAGGCGCTGGTGGACAATCACGATCGCAAGCTGAAGGCCGGCTTCTTCGCCAACGCCGCCATCGTCACCCGTAGCGATGAAGAAGCGGTGATGGTGCCGCAGGAAGCGCTCATCACCTTTGCCGGCGTCACCAAACTGTTCGTGGTTGCCGACAGCATCGCGCACGAACGCCAAGTGCGCCCGGGCGCCCGCACTGCCGAGGGCATGATCGAGATCGTTGAGGGCTTGCGAGCCGACGAGACGGTCGCGACCTCGGGCCTGACCAAGCTGCAGAACGGCGCCAGCGTCGCCGTCAAGAAGCCAGAGGATAAACAAGGATAGACTTCAACGGTCCCTGGTTCCTGGTCTCTGGTTCCCGGTTGGGCGGAGACTCCGAACCAGAGACCACGAACCAGAAACTAGAGACCCTTCGATTCATGCGCCTCGCCGACATCTGCATTCGCCGCCCGGTCTTTGCCACCATGCTCATCGCATTCCTGGTGGTGCTGGGGCTATTTTCCTATCGCCGGCTTGCGGTCGATTTGTTTCCCAACATCGACTTCCCGATCGTCACCATCACCACGACCTTGAAGGGTGCGGGCGTGGAGGAAATGGAGACCGGCGTCACCAAGCCGCTCGAAGAAGCCATCAACACGATCGAGGGCATCGACGAGTTGCGCTCGGTGACCAAGGAGGGGCTGTCGCAAATCATCGTCATCTTCCTGCTCGAACGCCAACGCGAGGCGGCGGCGCAGGACGTGCGTGACAAGGTCGCCTCGATCCTCTCGCAGTTGCCCGAAGGCACCGACACGCCGGTGGTCGACAAGTTTGACGTCGAGTCGTCGCCGATTCTCAGCATCGCGGTGTCGGGTAACCGCGACTTGCGCGAGGTGACGGAGATCGCGCGCAAGCTGGTGAAGGAGGACATCGAGACGCTGAAAGGCGTCGGTTCGGTGAGCCTCACCGGCGGCCTCGAACGCGCCATCAACATCACCGTCGATACCGGCAAGTTGGCGGCCTACAACCTGTCGGTGCAGCAAGTGAAGGCGGCGCTGCGGGCGCAGAACCTGGAAATTCCCGGCGGCCGCGTCGACCAGGGGCAAAAGGAAATGATCCTGCGCACGATGGGCCGCATCACCAGCGTCGCCGATTTCCAGAAGTTGATTGTCGGCAACGTGCAGGGGCGGCCGATCACCATCGCCGATGTGGCGCGTGTGACCGACAGCTTCGTCGAACCTCGCACCCTGGCGCGGCTCGACGACCGGCCGGCGGTGTCGCTGCTGGTGCGCAAGCAGTCGGGTACCAACACCGTGCAGATCATCGACGTGGTCAAGCAGCGGCTCGACGAGTTGCGCAAGGTGTTGCCGCAGGACATCCAGTTGGAGGTCATCCGCGACCACTCGCGCTTCATCAAGCGATCGATCGATGAAGTGCAGTTCCACCTCATCCTCGCCGCGGTGTTGGTCAGCCTGACGGTGATGCTGTTCATCGCCAACCTGCGCGCGACGCTGATCGCCGCCATCGCGATTCCCACCTCGATCATCTCCACCTTCACGCTGATGAACTACCTCGGCTTCACGCTGAACAATCTGACGATGCTCGGGCTGGTGCTGTCGACCGGCGTGGTGATCGACGATGCTGTGGTCGTGCTGGAGAACATTTTCCGCCACATGGAAGAGCGCGGCGAAGACGCCATGAGCGCGGCGCAATCGGCGACGCGCGAAATCAGCCTGGCGGTGATGGCGACGACGCTGTCGCTGGTAGTGATCTTCCTGCCGGTAGCGTTCATGTCCGGCCGCGTCGGCCGCTTCTTCAACAGCTACGGCATCACCGTGGCCTGCTCGATCATGGTCTCACTCCTGATCTCGTTCACGCTGACGCCGATGCTGTGCTCGCGCTTTCTCAAGGTGAAGCACACCGATGGGCGCTCGCGCGACCGCGGCATCTATCCCGCGATCGAACGGTTGTACGGCGCGGTGCTGCACTGGTCACTCGAGCACCGCTGGGTGATCATCGCCTTGTCCATCGCCACGGTTTACAGCACCGGACCGTTGTTCCGCGCCTTGGGCAAGGACTTCCTGCCGCAAGACGACCAAAGCGAGTTCGAAGTCATCGTGCAGACCCCCGACGGCTACAGCTTGAACCGCAGCGAGCAAGCGTTCAAAGACCTCGAGCAGAAGCTGCGGGCGTTGCCGGGCGTGACACACTTGTTGAGCAGCATCGGCGATGTCAGCGGGCGGCTCAAAGCCGGCTCGGGGCCGGTGACGCAGGGCTCCATCTATGTCCGCCTCGTCGATCTCGAGCAGCGCGCGCTCTCGCAGAAGGCGATCATGAGCCAAGCCCGTCAATTGTTGGAGCAGTATCCGGATCTGCGCACCAGCGTGCAGAATGTGAATCTGTTCGCCGGCGGTGGCCAGCGGCAGACCGAGATCGAACTCGATCTGACCGGACCGAGCTTGGAAAAATTGGAAGAGTACTCCAACCGTCTCATCGCTGGCATGCGCGTCACCAAGGGCATCGTCGATGTCGATACCACGCTGTCGGTGCGCCAGCCCGAGTTGCGGGTCGAAGTGTCGCGGCAAAAGGCCTCTGAGTTCGGCATCAAAGTGCAAGACATCGCGGCCACGCTGCAGACGTTGGTCGGCGGTGAGCCGGTGACCAAATACAAAGAAGAGCAGGACCAGTACGATGTCTGGCTGCGCGCCGAGTTGCTCGATCGCTCCGATCCGCACGCGCTCAGCGACATCATGGTCGCCACACCGCGCGGCGAGCTGGTGAAGCTGGCCAACCTGGCGACGTTGAGCGAAGAGCGCGGCCCCGCGCAGATCGACCGAGCCAATCGCCAGCGCAAGGTGACGATCGTCGCCAACCTCGACGGCATTCCGCTGAACGTCGCCACCGAGCAGATCAACGCGATCATCGCCGGACTCGATTTTCCGCCGATGTATCGTGCCGAGTTCTCGGGCCGCGCCAAGGCGTTGGGCGAGACCGGCCGCAACTTCTTCATCGCGTTCCTGCTCAGTCTGATCTTCATGTACATGATTCTGGCGGCGCAGTTCGAAAGCTTCTTGCACCCGATCACGATTCTGCTGGCGCTGCCGCTGTCGATTCCGTTCGCGCTGGTGTCGCTGCTCATCATGGGCGACACGCTCAACATCTACAGCGTGCTCGGCCTGTTCATGCTGTTCGGCATCGTGAAAAAGAACGGCATCCTGCAGATCGACTACACCAACACCCTGCGGCGCGACGGCTGGGAGCGCGACGCCGCGATTCTCGCCGCCAACCAAGTGCGCCTACGGCCGATTCTGATGACGACCGTGATGCTGGTGGCCGGCATGATTCCGATCGCGCTCGGCCGCGGCCCCGGCTCGGCGACGCGCGCCTCGATGGCCAAGGTGATCATCGGCGGCCAGGCGCTGTGTCTGCTGTTGAGCTTGCTGCTGACGCCGGTAGCCTACTCGCTGTTCGATGATTTGGGTCAGACGCGCTGGCTGACGACGCTCGGCGGCTGGATTCGCGGCGCGGCGGCGCGCGTGCCGCTCCTTGGCGCCTGGGCCAACGGCCGCCGGCCGGCGTGACCGATGCGTGGCCGCGTGCTACACGCTCGAACGTTTCGGGGGATGCGCATGGGTGTGCGGTTCACGTCATTGATCACTCTGGGATTGCTGAGCGCGCTGGCGGTGGCGACCGTGCATGCGGAGGACGCCCAACCGGCGGCCGTGGCGCCGTCGTTGTCGGACAAATCGGTCGAGTCGATTCGCCTCCTCGACGACATTCCCAACTATGCCACCGCGCTGGCCAGCCAGTGGCGCAGCGCCGACGTGTCGCCGCGCATTGGACAGTTCATCACCGATACCAGCCACTACGGCCGCCTGCGTGAATTGACCGCCCCGGAGTCGCTGGCGCTCTCCGACTGCATCGCCCTGGCGCTGGCGAACAATACGAGTTTAGAAATCTCTCGCCTCGGCCCGCTCGGCGCGCGCGCGCAGGTGCGGCGCTCCTATGCGATCTTCGACCCCTCGCTGTTCGCCGATGCCAGCAAAGATCGTTCGGTGCGAGAGTCGGGCAACATATTGCAGGGTGCTTTGAATTCCGAGACCGACAACGTCAACGTTGACGGTGGCGTGCGCAAGACCCTAACCTCCGGCGGACAACTCACCGCCTCCTGGCGCAACAACCGGCTGGTGTCCAACTCCAGCTTTCTCACCTTGCGGCCGCAGTACACGACCGACTTCGTGTTGTCGCTCAATCAACCACTGCTGCGCGACTTCGGACTCTACTTCACCACCTTGCAAGTGCGCATCGCGCGCACTACCGAGCAGAGTGCGGTCAAAACGTACGAAGCGTCGTTGGCGAACACGATCAAGAGCGTCGAACAAGCCTATTGGTCGCTGGTACAAGCCAACGAGAACGTGTCCGTGCAGGAGCAAGGGCTCACGCTCGCCAAGGAGCTGCAGCGCCAGAACGAAGGCAAGTTCAACGTTGGGGCCGCGCCCCGCACGGCGGTTCTGGAGGCGCAAGCGGAAGTCGCGCGGCGCGAAGCCGATCTGATCAAAGCGCGCACCGCCAGCAGCATCGCGCGCGATTCGCTGCGGGCGCTGCTCAATGCCGGGCGTGACGGCGGTGCATCACTCGCCGTCGTCGAGCCGGGCGACAAACCGGTCGTCGAACCCTACAGCATCGACCTCGATCGCAGCTTGGCGAGCGCGCTCGAACGCCGCCCCGAGTTGGCCGCCGCCAAACTCAGCCTGCAGGGCAGCGGCATGCAACTCAAGATCGCCGAGAACCAGTTGTTACCACGCCTCAATGCCGTCGGCTTGCTCGGCACCAACGGCTTGAGCGGTGGCGCGGTGCCGAAGACAAACACAGCAGGACAGATTGTGATCAATCCGTACAACGGCCCGTACGAGGATGGCCTCAACCGCAATTTCGATGGTCGCTATTACGAGTACAGCGCGGGCGTGACCGTCGAAGTCCCGCTCAGCAACATTCAGGCGCGCGCTGACTATTCGCAGGCTCACGTCGGTGTCGAACAGGCACGGTTGAGTCTGCAGCAATTGCAAGAGA
Organism: Deltaproteobacteria bacterium; assembly: GCA_016178705.1. Taxonomy (NCBI): domain Bacteria; kingdom Pseudomonadati; phylum Myxococcota; class Myxococcia; species Deltaproteobacteria bacterium. The sequence goes on from JACOST010000021.1 coordinate 103,812, forward strand.
GCGTCACGTTGGAAGTGAAGACGGCGGTTACCAATCTGCAAAGCGACCTCAAGAGCATCGAGGCTACCCGGATCGCTCGCGAGTTGGCCGAAGAAAATCTGCGCAACCAGAAGGCGCGTTACGACGTCGGCCTCGCCACCACCAAGGATCTGCTCGACTACCTCGACCGGTTGACGCAAGCGAAGTTCGCCGAGACTAGCGCGCTCACGACCTACAACACCGACCTCGCCGAGTTGCGCCGCGTGGAAGGCACACTGCTCGAAGCCCGTCATGTCGAATTGACCGCGGGCGAGGACGAGCCGACACCGTTCTGGGCGCAGTTTTGAGCGCAACGGCTGGGTCCGCTTTCGCAGACTGAGCCGACTCATTCTCTCGGTGGCGCCCGGCGTCACGCCTCCGGTGTAGTTGCAGCGTCCCAGCCGAACACAGTAAAGCATTTCGGTATGAGTGGCGGCGACAGTTGGAACCTGACCATCTCAGCGAGCCGCTTCGCCGGACGGGTCGCGGCGGTGACCGGCGCGGCCAGCGGCATCGGCCGTGCGACTGCAATTCGCTTGGCGCGCGAAGGCGCTAAGGTCGCGGTGATCGATCGCAACCGCGACGGCGCTGACGCGGTCGTTCGTGAGATCGCGCAACATGGGTCCACCGCGCGTGCGTACGGTTGCGACATTGCGCAGAGCGCTGAGGTGACGGCCGTTGCCAGCGCGACCATGCACGAGTTGGGGCCGATCGACATTCTCGCCAATGTCGCCGGCATCGGCGACACCGCGGGCCTCGAAGGTATCGAGCAACTCGACAACGCGCGCTGGGATCTGGTGATGGCGGTGAATATCAACGGAGCCTTCTACTGGTGCCGTGCCGTGCTGCCCGGCATGTCCGCTCGCGGCCGGGGCGCGATCGTCACCGTGTCTTCGCTCGCCGGCCGTTCGAAGAGCGCCAACGGCGGGCTCGCGTACACCACCAGCAAAGCGGCGCTGCTCGGCATGACGCGACACCTAGCGTTCGACTACGGCCCGCGCGGCGTGCGGGTGAACGCGATCTGTCCCGGTGGGGTGGACACGCCGATGATCCGCGCCGGCGGCGTCGGGGCGGCGCGTTCGGACGCCGAAGCCGAGGCCCGCCGGACGCGCATCGCCGCCTACAACTACTTCATGCCGATCAAACGCCTGGCGACGCCCGACGAGCAGGCCGCCGCGATCGCGTTTCTCGCCTCCGACGACGCGTCGTACATCAATGGCGTGAGCCTCGATGTGAACGGCGGATTGTTTATGGCCTGAGGCACGAGCGAGCGATGACGACCACTCATTCTGTAGTCCGCCCCGCCGCGCCGGCCGACGCCGCGGCGATTGCCTATCATCGCGTGGCCATGCTGCGCGACATGGGCACGCTGCCCCAGCGCGACCTGCCGGCCCTGGAGGTGTCGTCTCGCGAGTATTTCGCCGCTGCGCTCGTCACCGGTGAGTACTGCGGCTGGCTGATCGAAGCGAAGGAACGCGTCGTCGCCGGCGGTGGGTTGATACTGCGACGCTTGCTGCCACGGCCGGATTGCATCGGCGGCGGTGATGAGGCCCACATCTTCAACATGTATACCGAGCCCGACCACCGGCGTTGCGGCTATGCCCGCGCGTTGATGGAGACGATGTTGGTGTGGTGCCGGGCGCACGACATCAAGCGCGTCAGCTTGCACGCGTCGAGCGACGGCGTTCGGTTGTACGAGAGTCTGGGCTTCGCGCCCACCAACGAGATGCGCCTGATGGCGAACCCGTTCGTCTAACCGAACGCAGAGGAGGACCCATGGCCCGCTTACCCTATGTCGATCCCGCCACCGCATCGGACACGGTGCGCGACACGCTCAACCGGATGCCGGTGCAACTAGCGATCTTTCGCATGATGGCGCACGCCGAGACCAACTTCCGTTCGCTGGTGCGCTTCGGCGGCGACATCCTCGGCAAGCAGCAGCTCAGCGGCAAACTGCGCGAGCTGGCGATCTTGCGCGTCGCGCAGCAATCACCGGCGCGCTACGAGTGGGTCCAGCACGTGCCGATCGCGAAGGCCGCCGGCGCCAGCGATGCGCAAGTGGCCGCGCTCGAACGCGGCGACATCACCGCCGCGTGCTTCGATGCGCGCGAGCAGGTGCTGCTGCGCTTTGCCGACGAGTTGATTCATAAGGTGAAGGTGTCCGACGCGACTTTCGTCGCGGCCCAGAAGGAGTTCCCGGCGCGTGAAATCGTCGAGCTGATCTTCGCCGTCGGCTTCTACATGATGATCGCGCGCCTGCTCGAAACCACCGCAGTCGACATCGAAGCCGACGCGGGCACGACGATCGTCGATTCGTTGAAGTCGTGACTCGTGCTCGTGACTCGTGAGGGGTGTCTTCCACCTCACGAGCCACGAGCCACGAACACGACTATCACCACTCCAACCCACCGACGGCGACCAGTTGCTGGTCGCGGCGATGCTGGTTGCGGATGTAGGCGCGGATCGTGGCGGCGAGTTCTTGCACGCGCGCGGCGCCTTCCGGCGGGAGTGCGCGGGCGAGCGCGGGGACGAGCGTGCGCATGCGCTCGTTGGCGGCGGCGAGCGCGCGCGGACCAGCCACCGTATCGCTCGCGGCGGCAAGCGCCTCGTCAATGCGCGCGTCGTCGCCGAGGACCGCCAGCGCTTGTGTTAGCAGCGCGCGCAGTTCGGCGCGCTCTTCGAGTAGCAACGGCCCCTCGATCTCCCAGCGCGCGATCAGGTGATCGATCAGCACGCTCGAATACATCACCTGCCCGCGCGCCTGCTCGCTTTGCAGCTCGGGCAGCAGGATGTTGAAGATAATATTCTTGATGCCGATGAGTAACTCGGTTGCGCCAGGTTGCATCGCTGCTCTCCTCGAATTGGCTGCGCAAAACCTTCAGCCGCGGGTCCGTCATACCGGCGAAGGCCGGTATCCATGTGGGGGCGTGGGGCGCGATCCTGGATTCCGGCTTTCGCCGGAATGACGAGTGGGGAGGTCGCTCCACGGACTACGTGCTTCGGCTGTCTGCACCACTACATTTCCAACTTCGCGATGAGATCGGCTTCCAAGCGCGGGACCATTAGGCCGACCAAGGCGTTCACGGCTTCGTAGGTGCGGGCTTCACAGAACGAGCGGACGCCAGTCAGGCAGATCACCGCCATCTTCACCGCCCCGAGCACTTCGTAGAAAAACAGCCGCGGGAGATCCACCGGCATGCCGCCGGCGCGGGCGTACGCGGCGACCATCTCGTCGTGCGACAGCAATCCTTGGCAGAGCTCGCCGCTGCTGTAGAACTTCAGCACCGCCCAGGCGAGATCTTCCATCGGGTCGCCGAGGTGGGCCATCTCCCAATCGAGGATCGCGGTGATGCGGTCGCCTTCGTAGAGAAAATTTCCGGCGCGGTAGTCGGCATGCACCAGCACGATCTCGGACCGCTCGGGCAGATGATTGGCGAGCCAGTCGAGTGCGGTGGCGAGCACCGGTCGCTCTTCGAGCTTCTGACGATGATACTCGCGCTCCCACCAGTCCAACTGCGCGCGCGCCGCCGCGTGGCCGGAACTCGGCGCGCCGAGGAAATCGAGTTCGAGCGCCCGCCAATCGGCGCGATGGATGGACGCGAGATGGCGAACGAAGTCGTCGCTGATGCTGCGCCGTGTAGCGTCGCTTTCGGTTGGCGGGAGAATCACTGGCGGGGCGATGCCGGCAATGCGCTGCATGACCATGAACGGTCGATCGAGCCAGCGCGGATCTTCTTCGAGCCAATACATGCGTGGCACCGGGATGCCAATCTTACCCGCCGCGCACAGCACCAGAAACTCCGTCTTGCGGTCAGATTCGAGCACGCTCGCGGTCGGATCGCGGCGAATGATCAGCGGGTGCACGGTGCGCTCGCCCGCTTCGCTCCACTCGGCGTCGACCAGCCACGTTTCACGCGAGGCGCCGCCACCGGTGCGTTCGAGGCGATGAATCACCACGTCGCGAGCCGCGGGCAGGCGCGCCGCCAGATACGCAGTGAGGCGATCACGATCCATTTGAGTCGTGTAGCGTGAAGAGGAGTCAGAAGCCAGAAGTCAGGAGGCAGGAGTCGGGAGGCGAATCCAGAAGCCAGAATTCAGAACTCAGAAGGCTCACGAATCACGACGAGTCACGACTACTCGCCGTAACAACTTGCTACATCGAGCTCGCGGCCGTCGCGGACGGCGGAGTATTTGGCCCAGAACAAATCGTCGATCTTCTTCAGCGTCGGCTTTCGCTTCTTGGCGCGATAGCGCGTGCGGTGACCGGGGCCGCCGTTGTAGATGGCATACGTCGCGCGCGCAAGGTTCTCGTTACCGCCGGGTTGTTGGTGTTCGCCCTTCTCGATGGCGTAGTCGCGCAGATAGTGCAGCAGGATCTCGCTGCCGGCGCGGCCGTTGTACTGAATGTCGCCGGCGAGCCCTTTGAGATCGTACACGCCGCGCCACACCGTCTGGTTCACTTGCATTAAGCCGATCGAGCCGACGCTCGACTTGAGCGGCGCGAGCTTCCCGTTGCGCCGGATGAATTGCCGCCAGCAGCTCTCCTGCCACGCGGTGGCGTAGACGAGGTTGCGATAGATGCCGGTGAACTGCGCGTCCAGTTCGTCCTTGGCGAGTTGCTGCTCGCCGAGCTGCTTCAGCAGATCGCGGACCAGCGGCAGGTACGTCCCGATATCGTCGCGGGTTGGCGCCCAGCGGTTGAGTTTGCCAATGGCGTCGGGCTCGATCGCGGCGGAAACCGGCGCAGCGAACCATGACCGCAGACGTTGTCCCAAACTGAGATCCATTTCGACGTCGGTCGGAATCTCCGGCGGCTTCAGTGGCGCGCCGAAGCCGAGGGCCGTCCGGAGTTCGGGATCGAGATCGGTGTTGTAAGCAACCGGGTCGGCGGCGTCGCTGGGCGCGACCATGCGCGCGAGCCGACGCAAACCGTCGGCGGAGATGTCGAGGCCGAGTTCGGGACCGAGTTCGGTGAGCGCCGCCAGCGCATCGCCGGCAGCGATGAAGCTGGTGTATTGCAGCGCGCCTTCGGCCGGCAACCCGGCCGCGGCCTGACGCAATGCAGGTGCGAGCTGCTCCCACGCATGGACGAACAAGCCTGGCACTGGATCAGGACTGCCCGGCTGCGACGGTGCGAGCGCATCGAGCAACTCGTAGCGGGCATCGAGCAGGACATCGAGCACGGCGCGGTGCAGTTCACCGCTGGAGTCGCGTGCGAAGCGTTTGACCACGAAGGTCAGAAACGCGTCCCACTGCTGCCACTTGCTCTGCCACGCGGCTAGCTCGGTTGCGGACAGTGTCGGCTCCGCGGCCGGGACGGTTGCCGGTGCGCGCGGCTCCACATCGAATGTCAGCGTGACCTTGAGTCCGCCCTCGCTCATGCGCGGATCGCGTACTGCGAGCGATGCCAGCAGCGCATCGATGCGTTCTTGGCTGCCGGGGAGCACGAGCGGTAGCCACCCGCGGAGTTCGTTGAACGGTTGATTGAGGTCGATGCGCAAGGCTTCGAAGCGCGGCTGTGCGTAGGTCTTCACCAAGTCCCACAGTTGGCCAGTGGTGAAGCGCTTCTCGTGATGTTCGTCGAAGATGTTCGAGTCGACGACTTTGAAGGTGAGCACGTGGGCAGCCTCGTCGAGCTGCGGTTCTTGGAACACTTCGACGAACCCCTTCCATTCGAGCGCGATCAGGCACTGCCCGCCGATCTTGGCGCCGACGCGAGCGTCGCCACGACTGACGATGTGGAGGCTGGCGGCGGCGACGTCCACTTGCGGTTCGTAGAGATCGAGCCAGCCGCAGCCGACGCCGTCGTCGAATACCGACGCTTTCTCACCGGGTAGCGTGTAGATCTGGGTTACCAACGCTTGCCGTACGAACGCCACATCGAACTTGAGCGGCACCATCACGGGACGCGCGAAGGCGGCCGCCGCCGAGAATACGATCGCGATTGCTGCGAACGCGGTGACGTATCGAAGAGAGCCTTTGCCGTAAGACGAAGCACTCTGCCCGCTCGTCATTCCGGCGAAAGCCGGAATCCAGGACCGAGCCCTACGCCCCCGCCTGGATACCGGCTTTCGCCGGTATGACGGGCCCACTGACGGGATTTCTTGTGCAAAGGCTCGCGGGGTTGCGTATCGCGGGAACCCGTACGCGGCCGAGAACGGATCGCTCATTGTCGCAGCGCTCACTCTCCCTTGAACGTGTAAGGTTCGCCCTTGAGATAGGCGCGCATGGCACCGCGGGCGTCGACGGAATTCATGGTCTTGGCGAACTCCGCGCGTTCGATGGCGAGACCCGATTCGAGATCGGTGTCGAGGCCGGCGTGAATGGCGCGCTTAGCGGCGGCCAGAGCGATCGGCGCGCGCCCTGCCAGTTCGCGGGCGAAGGAAGCGGCCGATGCGCGGAAGCCATCGACTGGGAAGAGCCGGTGAACGAGGCCGAGCGTCAGCGCCTCTTGCGGCTCGACGACTCGCCCGTGCAGAATGAGGTCGAGCGCCTTCGCTTTGCCGAGCAGCCGCGCCAGTCGCTGCGTTCCGCCGGCGCCGGGGATGATGCCGACGCTGGTTTCCGGCAACCCGATGCGATACGGCCCGTCGGCCATCACGCGGAAATCGCAGGCCAGACTCAGCTCGCAGCCGCCGCCCATCGCCGTGCCATTGAGCGCGGCGATGGTGACTTTCGGAAGACTCTGGATTCGGTTGAAGACGGTATGGATGAAGTCGATCGCCGACTGTCCCTCCGTCTCGCGCCCGCCGTCGTAGCCGCCGCTCGCGCCGGAATCCGCGGCGCGCGACAATTCGCTCACGTCGTAGTGGGTGATGAAGATGCCGTCGACTCCACCGGTGAACATGAGCACGCGGTCATCCTTGCTCGCCGCGACCTCGCGCGCGAGCACGTCGAGTTCAGCGACCATGCGGCCGTTCATGAAGTTCATCGGCGGATTGACGAAGGTGCACTGCACCACGCTGCCATCACGTTCCACTTGTAGGTATTGGAATGCCATCGGCGCTCCTGTCCTCCCGTCTACCGGCTCAACAGAAACGCGCGCGCGGGTAGAAAGTCGCGCTCAACTGAGGTGCCACGCGCCGTCCGCTTGCGTCACGCGACCTTCCTTTTCCAGCTTGCGCAGGTGAGAGGTCACCGACATGGCGGCGGCGGTGTGCAAGAACTCGGGCACATCGGTGTACATGCGCTTGACCAGCGCCGGTGCGTCGGTCACGCCGGCGCGCAATCCCGCCACCACCTGCTCTTCGCGCAGCAGGCGATGAGCGATGTACTGCTCGATCTTTTCGCGCGGGTTGCGAATGGCAGGACCGTGGGCGGGATAGATCACGGCAACGTCGAGGGTGAGCAGCCGGCGCAAAGAATCGAGATAGTCGATCAAGTCGCCGTCGTCGCCGATCACCGTGGTGCCGGCACCCAACACGACATCGCCGGTGAACAGTGCGCGCTCCTCTTCGAGATAGAAGCAGAGATGGTCGCGCGCGTGGCCGGGCGTGAAAATCGCGCGCAGCGTGGCGCCGTCGGTGCTGACCACCGCGCCGTCCTCGATCGCGGTCGAGTCGAAGCCGATATCGCGACCGGGCCACGGCTTCTTCGCCACCGGCAGCGGGCCGAAGCGTTGCTGAATCGCCGGCACGCCGCCGACGTGGTCGGGATGCACATGCGTGAGCACGATCTCCTGCAACCCGTCGGCATTGCGCTCGCTCACGGCCTGTTCGAGTAGCGGCAGATACGCGGGGACTCCTTGGCCGGTATCGAGCAGCAACGGTCGCCGCCCGGTGCCGATGAGGTACGTGTTGGTGCCGGGTCCCGTGAATGCGCCCGGATTCTGTCCGAGCACGACCGTGACCCGCGGGCTCCACGCATCGATGTCCTTCATGTGGAGACCCAGCATCGAGTCGGTGACGACGCGTGTCTTGCCGCCCGAGTCGGCCATGCGCTGCTGACTAGCTGGATTCCAGCGGTGTCACAAGCTGGGGGCTTCGCACGAAGACTCGCAATAGTGGTCCGTCATACCGGCGGAAGCCGGTATCCAGGTGGGGCGTGGGGCACGATCCTGGATTCCGGCTTTCGCCGGAATGACGAGTGGGGAGGCCGCTCTATTCCTTCTTGTGCAAATCCCAAGCTGGGGGCCGTGCGAATGGCGACAACCCGAATCACCGCGACCGCATCACCCCGCGCTTCGGGCAGTGGACCTCGATCGGGCACTGGCTACACAGGGGCGAGGTTGGCTTGCAGATGGTTTGGCCGAAGGCGACGAGCAGGTCGTTGTAGTCGATCCAGTACGGCGCCGGCAGCTTGCGGCGCAGCGCCATCTCGGTGTCGTGCGGGTTCTTGGTGCGGACGTAGTTCCAGCGATTGGAGATGCGATGCACGTGGGTGTCGACGCAGATGGCTGGCTTGGCAAAGCCTTGCGTCAGGACCAGGTTGGCGGTCTTGCGTCCGACGCCGTTGAAAGTCAGCAACACATCGAGATCGTCGGGCACCGTGCCATCGAACTCCTCGACCAGCCGCTTGCATAGCGCACGAATCGTCTTCGCCTTGGTGTGGTAGAAGCCGACCGGGTAGATCGCCTTCTCGATCTGCCGCGTCGGCAACTTCATCATCGTCTGCGGCGAGTCGGCGAGTGCGAACAACCGTTGCGATGCGGGTCCGGTAGTTTCGTCCTTGGTCCGCAAACTCAGCAAGCACGAGATCAGTACGCGAAACGGATCGCGCGACTGCATCGCGATGAACGTCACCACCGGCGCATTCCATTTCAGGTATTCGCGCCGCAGCGTGGCGATCACGACGTCGATGTCGAACGGCGAGTGACGAGTGGCGCGAGCGGCGAATGACGAGTGGCGAGTCGTCGACTTCCGGGCGCGCTTCTCGTTCGTTCCTTCACTCATATTTGACACCGCCCATGCGACGCGTGCATCTTGCCACAAGCGCGGGTCGCGTCGATAGACCGGTGATGAGCACACAGCTCCACGGAGCCAAGAAAGCTTTGAGGCCCCAGAGACCTGGTGTAACGAAGAAACCAACCAAGGTGAAGGAGATGACCCCGCGAGGCTCGCGTGTCAGTCAGCCGGGCCTAGATAGTTCGAAGCTGGGCAGCGCAGATCGAGGATGCACGATGCAACTGAATCCGAAGCAAGTACGTGGCGCGTGGGAAGACGGCTTCACCCTCGACGTTCATATCCAAAGCAGCGACTTCATCGGCTACAACGACTACGGCCATCCCCAGTTCGACTCGTGTCGGTTCCGGAAACTCTGGCCGTAAGAATTCCGGAAATTCTGGCCGGTCTTCGAAAGGAGACCGGAAATGAGGACAGGGACGCTCGAGGGTATTGAGAACAGTGGTCTACGCTCCGAGAGAGCGGCAGA